>JAICLE010000024.1 GCA_025927545.1 Gemmatimonadales bacterium | reverse complement strand
GCAGATCCGCACGTCGCCCTGCACCTGCGTGCCCGCCCGCGTGAGCCGGACGCAGGGCCCGCCGGCGGAGCCGGACCGGGGAACCAGCGGCAGCCCGGCGGCTGCGACGATGAGCCAGACCGCGCTGCGACACGTCATGGGCGCACCGGGTATCCGCGCTCGCGGAGATACGCCCGCGCTTCGGGCAGGGTGGAACCCTGGAAGTGGAAGATCGTGGCGGCCAGGACGCCGTGCGCGCCGGCCTCGAGCGCCTCGGCCAGGTGCTCCAGGCCGCCCGCGCCGCCCGAGGCGATCACCGGGATCGAGACCGCCGCCGCAGCCGCGGCGATGAGCGGCAGGTCGTACCCCGCGCCCGTCCCGTCCCGGTCCATCGAGGTGAGCAGGATCTCGCCGGCGCCGAGGGCCTCGAGCCGGCGGATCCAGTCCAGGGCCTCGAGCGCCGTCTCCTCCCGACCACCGTTCACCATCACCGAGAACCGCCCGCCGACGCGGCGGACGTCTACGGCCGCCACGATGCACTGGCTCCCGAAGCTCTCCGCCAGGCGGGCGACGAGGGCCGGCTCGCGTACGGCCGCGGTGTTCACGCTGACCTTGTCGGCCCCGGCGCGGAGGGCCGCGCCCGCGTCCGCGGTGGACCGGATCCCGCCGCCGACGGTGAACGGGATGAAGATCGCCTCCGCCACGCGCCCCACCATCTCGAGCGTGGTGGTCCGCGCCTCCGGGCTCGCCGAGATGTCGAGCAGGACCAGCTCGTCCGCGCCCTCCGCGTCGTAGCGCGCTGCCTGCTCGACTGGGTCACCGGCATCGCGCAGGGACTGGAAGTGGACCCCCTTGACCACGCGGCCGGCTTCGACGTCCAGGCAGGGAATGATGCGCCGGGCTAGCATACGCGGAGCACGTCTTCCACCGCGCCGGCGTGGCCCGCGGCAAGCAGAGCGACCACGTCGTCCAGTGCCCGGGACTCGCGCGGCCACGCAAAGCGCCGCCGGGCCTCGGCGGGCCGGAGCCACTCGAACCCATCGTGCTCGATGCCGGTCCGGACCGCCGCCGCCGGCGCGACGAACCCGGCGAACACCGGGACCAGTGCCACCTCGTCGATCCGGTGCTGGTAGAACGCCTCGACGCGACTCAGGTTGTAGAGCCGCTCGAGCGGGAGCGCGGTTTCCTCCTCCAGCTCGCGCCGCGCCGCGTCCGCGGGCGTCTCGCCCGGCTCGATGTGGCCGTGCACGGTCTCCCACGAGCCGGGGCAGCGCCCTCCCGCGGCGCGGCGCAGCACCAGGCACTCGAGGGCAGCGCCCGCGCCGCGCAGGACATAGAGGTCCACCAGCGAGACGGCGATCGAGGTCACGGGCGCCACCGCGCGAACGCTCCGAGCAGCTCGATCCCGGCGCGTTGCGACTTCTCGGGGTGGAACTGCGCGCCGATCACATTGTCCCGGCCGACCAGCGTCGGAAACGGCCGCTCGTACGTCCCGGTGCCGAGCACCTGCTCCTCCGGCAGCGCCGCCGGGTGGTAGCTGTGCACGTGGTAGAAGAACCGGGGCTCGCCACGGAACACCTCGCGCAGCATGGGGTGGCCGGCGCCGGCCGGGGTGAGCTCCACCTGCGACCAGCCCACGTGCGGCACCGGAAGCGCGGTGTCGAAGCGACGCACCTCTCCCGGCAGCAGGCCGAGCCCGCGCGCGCCCGCTGCCTCGGCACTGGAGGCGAAGAAGAGCTGAAGGCCGAGGCAGATCCCCATCACCGGCCGGCCGCGCTCGGCGGCATCCCGGACGGCGGCTCCAAGCCCGCTGGCGTCCAGCGTGCGCGATCCCTGACCGAAATTCCCCACGCCGGGCACCAGCACGTGATCCGCGGCGCGGACCTCATCGGGGCTGGTGGTGAGGGTGGCCTCGTGACCCGCGGCCCCGAGGGCGCGGACCACGCTCCTGAGATTGTTCACGCCGTAGTCCACGACCACGATCACAGGGTGCCCTTCGTGGATGGGATCCCGGTCACGCGCGGGTCGAGCGACGTGGCGCCGTCGAGCGCGCGGGCGAACGCCTTGAACGCGGCTTCCACGATGTGATGGGGGTTGTCGCCCCGGATGAGGTCCATGTGGACGGTGAGCCCCGCGTTGAGCACGAGCGCGCGGAAGAACTCCGGCGTGAGGAACACGTCGTAGTCGCCGAGCATCTGCCACTTGGGGATCTCGATCCCGTAGGCGAGGTACGGCCGCCCCGAGACGTCCACCACCGCCCGCACCAGCGCCTCGTCGAGCGGCACGAGCGCGTCGGCGCAGCGCCGGATACCCGCGCGGTCACCGAGCGCCCGCTCCAGCGCGAGGCCGAGGGTGATTCCGGTGTCCTCCACCGTATGATGCCCGTCCACGTGCAGGTCGCCCTGCGCCTCGACCACCAGATCGAGCAGCGCGTGCCGGGCGAGCGCCTCGAGCATGTGGTCGAGGAAGCCGATCCCCGTGTGCACCGACGCCTCTCCCCGCCCGTCGAGATTCACCCGGACGTGGAGATCGGTTTCCTTGGTGGTGCGGCGGATCTCGCCGGTGCGGGGCATGTGGGGAGTCGTTGGTCGTGAGTCGTTGGTCGTGAGTTACCGCTCAGCGTGAAGGATTTCTACCAGGGCCCCTGCCACCGCCTCCATGTCCTCCTCCGTCCCGATCGAGATCCGGAGGCACTGCGCCAGGTCCGTTCCCGCCGACACGTCGCGGACCAGGATGCCGTGGTCAGTGAGCAGTCGGCGGAAGACTTCGGCCGCGGGGAGCGCGTGACATTTGATCAGCACGAAGTTGGCCGCGCTCGGATAGGCGGTGAGTCCCGGGAGCACCGCCAGCCGGGAGACGAAGCGCTCGCGGATCTCGATGATCCCGCGCGTCCGCGCCTCGAGCGCGGGCCCGTGGCGGAGCGCCGCCGTGGCCGCCGCCAGCGTCACCACGTTGACGTTGTAGGGCAGCTTCGCTTTCGCGATCTCCCGCGCCACCGCCGGATGCGCCAGGGCGAGCCCGAACCGGAGTCCAGCCATGCCGAGTGCCTTGGAGAAGGTGCGGAGCACCACCAGCCGGCTGTGTCGCGCCAGCAGCGGCAGGGCGGTCGGCCCGCCGAACTCCTGGTACGCCTCGTCGCACACGAGGAGCGCGCCGGTCTCATCGAGCACCCGCTCCACCGCCCCCTCGGGCAGGGCGGAGCCGGTGGGATTGTTGGGCGAGTTGAGCACCACCACGCGCGCACCCTCGCGGACCGCCGCGTCGATCAGGGCGTCAACATCGTACTCGAAGCCGGGGCCGAACGGCACCGGCCGATAACGTGCGCCCATCACGCCGGCGAGGAGCCGGTAGAGCGAAAAGGTCGGGGCCGGCGCCACGACCACGTCGCCGGCCGCGAGCGTCACCGCCAGCGTTGCCTGGATCAGCTCGTTGGAGCCGTTGCCCACCAGCACGCCGTCGGCCACCCAGCCGTAGCGGGCGGCCAGCGCCTCGAGCAGCTCGGGCGGCGCGAACTCCGGGTACCGCTGCCACTGGGCCGCTGCCGCCGCGGCGAGCACCTCCCGCTTGAGCTCCGGCGGCACGTCCCACGGGCTCTCGTTCTGATTGAGCTTCCGCCGCGCAGGCGGCGCGCTGAGCGTGTACGCGCTCTGGGCCCGGACGCCCGGCTTGACCAGCGCCAATGCCTCGGCGGCGTCCGGCCGTCCACCCGCTGCCGGGCCGAGGGGAGGGTCTGCGAGCGGTCGGGCGGGCGCGGTGGGTGGGAGAGTCGGCGGGCGGCTCAAGCGCGGTGGCGCCCGAGGATGGCCTCGAGCCGGGCGGAAAGGGCGCGCGCGCGGAACGGCTTGGTGATGAAGTCGTCGGCGCCCAGCTCGAACACCCGCACCTCGTTGTCCTCGTCGCCCTTGGCAGTCAGCACCATGACCGGGATCGAGCGGGTGGCCGGCCTGGACCTGAGCTGCTGGAGGACGCTGTAGCCGTCGAGGCCCGGCAGGTTGAGATCGAGCACGATGATGTCGGGCGCGTAGCGGTCCACCTCGTCGAGCGCCTGGATGCCGTCCCGCGCCTCGGCGACGCGATAGCCGTCGCGCTCGAGCAGATCCTTCATCACCCGCCGGAGCGGCTCCTCGTCCTCGACGAGGAGCACCTTGACGCCGCGGCCCCGGCCGTCCGCCGCACCATCAGCGCCGTCGGCCTCGTCCACCAGCTCGAGGTCGCCGAGGTCGAAGGCGGCCGGCGCCGGCGGAACGGGCGGCGCCGGTCGTGCCGCGGGGGCGGCGGGCGGCGCGGGGCGGCGCGGCGCCGTCCGCGCGGGCTCCAGCGGCACATCCGTGACGCGCAGCAGCTCGTCCAGGGTGGATTCGCCGGCGAGCACATGGCGGAGGCCGCTGTCCCACAGCGAGCGCATGCCGCTGGCTCGCGCCACGTCGGCGATACGGTCGGCCGTGGCGCCATCGCCGATCTGACGCTCGATCTCCGAGTTCACGGTCAGCACCTCCATGATGCTGAACCGGCCGCGGTAGCCCGTCTGGGTGCAGTCGGGGCAGCCGACCGCGCGAAAGAGCGCCGTGCCCTGCGGGATGAACCGCGCCACCCGCTCGGGGATCGCCTCGGCGCTGGGCTCCCGGCAGGTGCGGCAGAGCCGCCGCATGAGCCGCTGGGCGACCACGCCTCGGAGCGCCGAGGCGATCTTGTACGCCTCCATCCCCATGTCCACGAGCCGCGTAATCGCGTTCGCCGCGTCGTTGGTGTGCAGGGTGGAGAGCACCAGGTGGCCGGTGAGCGACGCCTGCAGCGCGATCTGCGCCGTTTCCTGGTCCCGGATCTCGCCGATGAGGACGACGTCGGGATCCTGCCGCAGGATCGAGCGCAGCGCCGACGCAAAGGTGAGCCCCGCCTTCTCGTGGACCTGCACCTGGACGATGTTCTCGCCCAGCCGGTACTCGACCGGGTCCTCGACGGTGACGATGTTGACCCCTTCGCTCTGGATCAGCCGGATGGCGGAGTAGAGCGTGGTCGTCTTGCCCGACCCGGTGGGGCCGGTGACGAGGAGGATGCCCTCCTTGGCGGTGAGCAGCTTGCGCACCGCCTCCTGCTCGTCGGCGTGCATGCCCAGCGCCTCGAGGCTCAGCACGGTGGCGCGCTGGCTCAGGATCCGGATGACCACCTTCTCGCCGAGGGACGCGGGGAGCGTGGAGATGCGGAGATCCACCGGCTCACCGTTCACCGAGACCCGCGCCCGCCCGTCCTGGGGCCGGAGCCGGTCGGCGATGTCGAGCCCCGACATGATCTTGATGCGTGAGATCAGGGGCAGGCCGGCGTTGCGCGGGATCTTCATGACCTGGCGGAGCACGCCGTCGATGCGGTAGCGCACCACGACGCCGCCCTCGATCGGCTCCACGTGGATGTCGCTCGCGCGGCTGGTGACGCCGTCGGCAAGCATGACGTCCACCAGGCGGATGATCGGCCGCTGGCTGGCCTCCTCGGCGCTGGCCGCCGCATCGTCGTCGTCCTGCTCCAGCTCCTTCACCTCGAAGTCGCCACCAAGGCCCTCGAGCAGCCGGTTGACGACGTCGTCGTTGCGGTACAGATCGTCCAGCCGGTGCCGGAGCGTGGAGGGCGACGCGAGCAGCATCCGCACTTCGCGCCCGGTGGCGAACGCCAGCATCTTCTCCGCGTCGATATCGAACGGGTTGGCGGTGGCCACTTCGAGGTAGGAGTCCGTCTGGCCCACCGGCACGACGTTGAACCGCCGCGCCACCTGCTCCGGCACCGTCTGGGCGAGCTTGGGGTCGAGACGGGACAGATCGGCGATCGGAATCCGGAACCGGGTCCCGAGCGCGGACAGAATCTGGGGATCGGTGATCAGCCGCTGCTGGACCAGTGTTTCCCAGAGCGACGCGGACGCGGAGGCCTGCTCGGCGCGAATCCCGGCGACGGTTCCATCGGGCAGCAGCGGCTCGATGGTATTGACCAACCATTCATCGGTGAACGGCATGACTCGCTTTGGCTGGAGTGGCCTGGGGTAAGTCCGAAGATAAGACCCCTACAACAGCCCCCACCAGTCCCGATTTACGTCCACCGTGACCCCGAAGCCGCCGTCCCTGAGGCCGACGCCGGCCTCCACCCGGATCAGGCGCATGAACCACTCGAGCGCGAGGCCGGCCACCGGTCGCACCCCGTCGCTGCGTCCCCAGGGGAGCCCGTCAATGGGCCCGCCCGCGGCGCCCGCGGCCAGGAAGGGCGCCACCGTCATGGTGCGGCCGGTCGAGGCGAACGAGCCCAGCGGGAGCGCGGGCACCGGCAGCTCGAAGCGCCACTCCACCTGCGCCAGCGCCACCTCGCGGCCGCCGTAGGCGCGGAACGGCTCGCCGACGAGCGTCCCCCGGCCGCCGATCGCGAAGCTGCGGTGTGGCGGGAGCCCGCCGGTGCCGGCGCCCAGGTAGGCCCTGGTGACCAGCTGGTGGCTCCCGAGGACGGTGAGCCAGCGCCCCTCGGCCGTCGCGCGGACGTAGTCCGTGGGTCCGTTTCCGCCCTCGACCGCCAGCCGACCCTGCAGGTCCTGCCGCACGGCGATGCCGCCGCTCGCCCGCTCCAGCTCGATCCGGGTCACCCCGTAGGAGCCCGAGCCCAGCGCCGGGTTGGGCCGGTAGCTTCCCGTGGCCGGTGTCGCGCGGACGGCCACGGAGCGGCTCTCCTCCACGCCGGCGGAGATCGCCAGCGTCGTTCGGCCGCTCAACCGGTGCCGCGCGCCGGCCAGCGCGGTGTGGAGCAGCACGTAGTCGCCGTAGTCGGCGCCGCCCTCCTGAGCCGCCAGCGAATTCACCACCGGGGAGACGACCGGCAGGTCGCTGAAGTCGGCGACCCGCCGCGCCGCCGAGAGACTGACCTCGGTGCCGCCAAGCCCCGCGCTGACCCGGAGCTCGCCCATCAGGCGGTGGTCCGACGTGCCGTACGCCACCGACGGACGCAACTGCACCCGGCTGGCGCCGAGGCGCGCCACCGCACCGAAGCCGAGCGTCAGGCCCTGTACCCGGTTGACGTGCACCAGATCGCTCAGCGATCCCGCCGCAAGCCGGCGCGACGGCAGCCCGCTCAGCGCCCTCGCCCCCGCAATCCGTTCCACCTCGACCCGGAGGGCATCCATGTCCTGCTTGTTGACGGGGGAAGCCACCCCGGCGAGCGCCTCCGCCAGGGGTGTGTTCCAGGTCGAGTCGGCCGGCCGCGGGCGCGCGAGCCCGCCGATCGCGGGCCCGGCGAAGAGCCCGTCGGGCAGGGGCACGTTGAGGTCGTAGCCTTCGATTTCCCAGCGGCCGCGGATGATGCCGCGCGCCGGAAAGTCGAGCCACCGGGTGCGCCGGCGGATCTCGACCTCCTGGCGGTAGGGCAGCCAGTAGCGCTGCTCGTACAGCGCGTTCTCCAGCACGATGCTGATGTCTTCGAGCTGCTTGTCGAGATAGGCGGGCGGGGTGAAGCTGAACCGGAAACGGACGAGCTGGGCGGTGGCCACGTCGAGGTAGAGCGTGCCGACCACCAGCGGCCGCGCGAACGAGCGCGGGCGCACCTGCACCTCGCGCACGACGGTCCGGCCCGCCGCGGTCCGGATGGCGAGCGAGTCTCCCAGCGCGTAGTCGTACGCGGTCAGCCCCGCCGGCGAGAGCGGATGCGGCACATCCCGCACCTCGTCGCCCTCGCCGATCCGGATGACGTTGCCGAAGTTGTTGGTGACGATGCCGAGGTGGTCGCGATGGTAGTTGATGTCGGTGGGCAGGAACGCCCCGTCGCGCCAGCCAAGAATGACCTGCTTGCTCCGGTCAGGGGCCCGCCAATACACTTCCACCCGCAGCTCGTCGGCCTTGACCAGCCGCGGCGGCTCGGCCAGGCCTTCACCCACCTGCGCCAGAAAAAAGACGAACCCGTGCGCCTGGGTCCGATAGCTCGAGAGCGAGCCGTCGGCCTGCGCCTCGAGGCGGCGCTCGGTGGCGCGCCGCACCAGGGTCAGGGCCGCGGGCGCGTTCCAGGTCTGCGCGGCGAGCGGGGACACGTGGCCGAGGAAAAGCACCCACGCCGCACGTGCCGCACTTCGCACTGCGCACCTCTCAGGCTGGCAGGGGGACGATGACGGGAATATCCCGGGGCCGCTGGAGCCGGGCAAGCTGGCTCTGTCTCGCAGCCGCCTGTGGCGGCCGCGCGGGCAGCACCACCGGTGCCGCGGGGCCCGCCGCCGTCCGCGTCGTCCAGGTGGCGACGGCCATGGTACTTGGAACGGCGGGACCGCCGCCGGCGGACACTTCGGTGACGTTCACCACCGGCCGCCCGCGCGTCATCGTGCTGCGTCACGGCCCGCCGGAGAACGTAGTCTTCGCCGAGCTCGCGTTTCCCGCCGGCGCCTTCCGCGCGGACAGCGGACGGGAGGTCCGGGTAGACGTGCGGCCCCGGCCGGGTGTCTACGGGCTCGACCTGAGCACCAGTCTGCCCCTCGCTGGCGGGGCCACCGTCACGTTCAAGTACGCGCGCTATTTTTCGGCGCCGGCCCGTGCGCGCGCCGCCTACGGCAGCGACGGGGCGTACGAGCGGGCGCTCGCGGTGGGCGAGTTGCTCCCGGGCGGCACCCAGCTCGCGCTGCTTCCCTCCACCCGTCCCGCGGCCGACAATCTCCGCTCGGCACTCCCCGCCCCGGGCACCTACCTGGTGGCAGCGGCCCAGTGAGCGCCACGTTCAACGCCTTTGCCGCACGGGCGCGCCAGGGCGGGGCGATGGTGCCCATCACCCGCCAGGTGGTTCTCGACGGCGACACCCCGGTCTCGGCGTTCGCGAAGCTCCACCGCGGGCCCTACGGCTTCCTGCTCGAGTCGCTCGAGGGCGGCGAGCGCTGGGCCCGCTACACCTTCCTCTCGACCGATCCGCGCGAGGTCTTTCGCTACCGCGGCCGCGAGTGCGAGCGGTGGACCTCGATCGATGGTTGGCACGCCGTCGAGACCGACCTGCCGCCGCTCGAGCACCTGGGCCGCCTCCTGCGGCGGCACCCGCCGGTCGACGTGCCCGGCCTGCCGCGCTTCACCGGCGGCGCGGTCGGATACCTGGGCTACGATATCGTGCGCACTATCGAGTCCCTGCCCGATGCCCCGCCTGACGACCGCGACCTGCCCGACGCCGTGATGATGGTGACCGACACCCTGCTGGTGCTGGACAACCTGTACAACCGGGCCACGGTGATCGCCAACGTCGAGGTGCCGTCCGACGCCGACGACGCCGTGCTGCGCCGGCTCTACGCCGCCGCCGAGTCGCGGATCGAGGAGTGGATCGCGCGCCTGGGCGCGAGCGGGAGCATCCGGCCGCTCGCGATCGACGCCGCGACCGCCCTGCCTGCCATGACGTCGCCCTACGCGGACGACCGGTTCCAGGAAGACGTGCGCCGAATCAAGGAATACATCTCCGCGGGCGATACCTTCCAGACCGTGCTTTCCCGCCGCCTGGAGACCGCGGCGCCCGACCCCTTCCTCACATACCGCTACCTCCGTGCGCTCAATCCCGCGCCCTACCTGTACTTCCTGCACTGCGACGACATCCATGTGCTCGGGAGCTCGCCCGAGATCCTGGTCCGGGTCGAGGACGGGGAGGTCACTCTCCGGCCGATCGCCGGCACGCGCCCGCGCGGCGCCACCGTGGAGGCGGATGTCGCGCTGGCCGAGGAGCTGGCGGCTGATCCGAAGGAGCGTGCCGAGCACCTCATGCTGGTGGATCTCGGGCGGAACGACGTCGGGCGGGTGGCGGAGTTCGGCTCGGTGCGGCTCACCGCCTTCATGGCGATCGAGCGCTACTCGCACGTCATGCACCTCGTGAGCGAGGTCCGCGGGCGGCTCCGGCCCGAGCTCGACGCGGTGGCGGCGCTGGCCGCGTCCTTCCCCGCCGGCACCGTCTCCGGCGCCCCCAAGGTGCGGGCCATGCAGATCATCGACGAACTCGAGCCGGTGCGGCGCGGCCCCTACGCCGGTGCTGTGGGCTACATCGGCTGGGGCGCGCGGACGATGGACACGGCGATCACCATCCGCACCTGTGTCATGCGTGGCGGTCGGGCCTGGATCCAGGCCGGCGCCGGCATCGTCGCCGATTCCGATCCCGCCGCCGAATGGCGAGAGACGGAGGCGAAGGCAAGGGCGGTGCTGCTGGCGGTGGCGCTTGCGGGGACGGAAGGGCGGACGGAAGGGCGGAAGGACGGAAGGACGGAAGGTGGATGAACGCTACAGTCCCGTTCGTCATTCCTTCCTTCCGTCTTTCCCTCCTTCCGTCTTTCCGCCTTTCCGCCTTTCCGCCCATCCTATATTCCAGCATGCCCCACTACCGCCTGCTCTCGCAGTCCGGCGACCAGAGCTTCGAGCTCCCCGACGGTCGGAACCTGATCGTGGGCCGGGGGTTGACGAGCGACATCGCCATCTACGATCCCACCATCTCGCGGCGGCACGCCGAGCTGACCGTCGAGGCCGACGGCGTCCTGGTAAAGGACCTCGGCAGCTCGAACGGTACCTGCATCAACGGGAGCCGGGTGGAGGCGGGGCGGCTCACGCCGGAGGACTCGATCACCTTCGGCAAGGTGGTCTTCCGCCTGGTAGGGCCCGGCGGCGCAGCACCGGTGCTCCAGCGGCCCGCCATAGCGCTCGAAGGGGGAGCGCCGGGCGGGCAGATCGTCCGGCAGCTCGTGGTGAGCGGCGGCCTTCCGCCGGGGATCACCAGCCGCGACGGTCCGCCCGCGGGACAGCTCCGCGTCAGCGCCACCACGGGCGAGGCGCGCCAGGCGCTCAAGCTTCAGATGCTGCTCCAGGTGTCGCAGAAGCTCTCATCCGAGCTCGACCTCGACCGGCTGCTCCGCGCCGTGGTGGACACCACCTTCGAGATCATGAGCGTGGATCGGGTCACGATCGTGCTGGCCAACGAGGAGAGCGGCGAGCTGGTACCGACGATCTCCCGCAGCCGGCTCGGCGAGACGCAGCCGGTGCAGGTGCCTCGCTCCATCGCGGACAAGGTCATGCAGGAGCGGGTGGCCGTGGTCTCCCAGAATGCGCCGGCCGACGCGCGTTTCAAGGGCCAGTCGATCCTGATGCAGAGTGTCCGGAGCGCCATGTGCTCGCCCCTGATGGCGTCCTCCGACCAGGTGCTCGGCCTGCTCTACGTCGACAACCTGACCGCGACGAACACCTTCACCGACGAGGACCTGCAGTTCCTGGTGGCGTTCAGCGGCTTCGCGGCGATCGGCATCAAGAACTCCCGCTACGCCGAACAGATCCTCCGGGAGGCCACCGTCCGGTCCAACTTCGAGCGCTACTTCGCGCCCAACGTCGCCGCCGACATCGCCCAGCAGAACGCGGCCATCGGCCAGGGCGGGGAGCGCCGGCCCACCACCGTGCTCTTCAGCGACATCCGCGGCTTCACCGCGATCGCGGAGTCGATGGGCCCCGACGCGATCGCCCGGCTGCTGAGCGAATATTTCACCGAGATGGTCGAGGTGATCTTCGAGCACGGCGGCACCCTGGACAAGTTCATCGGTGATGCGATCATGGCGCTCTGGGGCGCGCCCATCGCCCACGCCGACGATCCCGACCGGGCGCTCCGCGCCGCGCTCGCCATGCAGCGGGCCATCGCGCGGCTCAACGAGCGCTGGATAAGCCAGGGCCGGCCCGAGATCGGCGTCGGGATCGGCATCAACCATGGCGAGGTCTTCGCCGGCAACATCGGGAGCCATCGCCGGCTGGAGTACACCGTGATCGGCGACGCGGTCAACGTGGCGGCGCGCCTTTGCGCCGAGGCGGGGCCCGGGGAGATTCTGGTGACGGAGTCGGTGCTGCGAATGGCGCGCGATCAGGTGGCCTGCGAGTATCTGCCGGAGCTGGCGCTCAAAGGCAAGGCGCAGATGGTGCAGGTGTACCGGGTAGGAGGCGTGCAGCCTCAGCCCACCTCCGTGACCGCGGCCGTGCGGCTGCCGCCCTCGAATCGGTAGCCGTGACCCGCCCGCTCGAGCAGCTCGAGCACCAGCCGGATGGGCAGGCCCATCACGCCGAAGAAGTCGCCCTCGATCCGCTCCACCAGCGCCGCCCCGTAGCCCTGAATCCCGTACGCTCCCGCCTTGTCCATCGGCTCGCCCGTGGCCACGTACGCCTCGAGGAACTCGTCGGGCAGCCGCCGGAACGAGACGCTGGTCACGTCGGTGGCCTGGTGCACGGCCTCACCGGCCACCAGCGCCACCGACGTCACCACCTGGTGGGTGCGGCCCTGGAGCTTGCGCAGCATTCGCAGCGCGTCGGCGGCGTCGGCCGGCTTCTCGAGCACCTCGTCCCGAACCACGACGGTCGTATCGGCGCCCAGCACGAGAGTGCCGGCGACGCTCAGCGCCTTCTCACGCGCCAGGCGCTCCACGTAGTCCACCGCCGTCTCGGCCGGGCGGCGCAGCTCCGGAATGTTCGGTGGCACCACCCGCACCGGGATGCCGAGCATCTCGAGCAGCTGGCGCCGGCGGGGGGAGCCGGAGGCAAGGATCAGCACGTCGCGGCTCATGCGCGGTCCAGGATCAGGGTCACGGGTCCGTCGTTGTGGATCTCGACCAGCATGTCGGCTCCGAATTCGCCGGTGGCCACCTCGAGCCCGCGGGTCCGGAGGGCGGCGACAAAGCGCTCGTAGAGGGGGATGGCGGCGTCGGGTCGCGCCGCGTCGATGAACGACGGGCGGCGGCCCCTGGCGGTGTCGCCATAGAGGGTGAACTGGCTGATCACCAGCAGCGCGCCCTGCACGTCGGCAAGGCCGAGATTCATCTTCCCATCCGCGTCCGCGAACAGGCGGAGCCCGGCCACCTTGTCGGCCATCCAATCTACCCGCTCGCCGGTATCGCCGTGGGTGAAACCGACGAGGAGGCAGAACCCGCGGCCGATCGCGCCGGCGACGGTGCCGCCGATGGTCACCGACGCCTGGGAGACCCGCTGGAGGACGACGCGCATTCGGCTCACCACGTTATTGTTCGTACTGTGATCCTGGCGAAAGATAGACGCGAGACTCTCTCGAGAGACAGAATGCCTGGCAGCCCGATTCCCAGCCGGCTGGCGTTCGCCCGCCGCTATGCCCGTCACGCCGTTTCAGCCCGCCGCCAGAACGCGGGCCAGCCCATCGCTCCGGCCCCGCACCGGCCCGACCCGGCGGCCTGGCCCGACGATCGGCTGACGGTCTCCTGGCTGGGGCATGCCACGGTCCTCCTCAATCTGTACGGGACCTGGATCGTGACCGACCCGGTGCTCGAGCGCCGGATCGGCCTGGGGCGCGGACTCGCCAAGATCGGCCCCCGGCGGCTGGTCGAGCCGGCGCTACGGAAGCGCGAGCTGCCGCCGCTCGACGCGGTCCTGCTGTCGCACGCGCACATGGACCACACCGACCTCGGCACCCTGGGCGCCATCCCGTCCAGGGTGCGTGCGGTGGTGCAATCCGGCAACCGCGACCTGGTCCGGCGGTTCCATACGGTGGACGAACTGGCCTGGGGGGAGGGGACCCGGATCGGGGAGGTCGACGTGGAGTCGGTGGAGACTCGCCACTGGGGTGCCCGGATGGTCACCGATCGCCACCGCGGCTGGGGCGGCTATCTGCTGCGAAAGCACGGTCGCACCGTGCTGTTCGGTGGCGACACCGCGTACACCAACACCTTCACACGGCTCCGGGACCGGGGGCCGGTGGACCTCGCCATCCTGCCGATTGGCGCCTACGACCCATGGATCACCAGCCATGCCTCGCCCGAGGAGACCTGGCGGATGTTCCGCGACCTCGGCGCCGAGTACCTGCTGCCGATCCACCACTCAACGTTCCGGTTGAGCCGCGAGCCGGTGGACGAGCCGGTGCAGCGGCTGCTGGCCGCGGCCGGGCGTGAGCGCTGGCGGGTGATCATCACCGAGGTCGGTCAGACCTGGTCGCTGCCGACCGAGGGGCCGAGCTCCGCCGGTTGACGGCTGATCAGGTCCGACAGGCGTGAGTAGGTCCGCCGTCGGAACTCGTCCAACACCTGGTCCACCTCGTCCCTGGTCGCGCCGAGCCGACGGAGCAGCATCTCGCCAAGCTGCAGGCTTCCTTCCACGATCTCCGGTACCACTTCCGTCGCACCCGCTCCGGCGAGCTGCTCGGCCTGCGCGACATCCCGGGCGCGGACGAGCACCGGCAGCTCCGGGCTCATCGCGCGGAGCACCTGGACGCTGCGAGCGGCGGCGTCCGGCTGATCGAGTGTGATCGCCGCCATGCGCGCCTGCTCGATCCCCGCAGCCCGGAGAACCTCCGTCCGGCTCGCATCGCCGAAGTAGACCGGCAGCTCCCGGCGTCGTGCCTCGGCCACCCGCTCGGCATCGAGATCGAGGGCGAGGTACGGAACCAGCCGTGACTCGAGCAGCAGGGCAAGCGTCTGCCCCACCCGGCCGAACCCCGCGATCACCACGTGATCCCGCAGTTCCCGCGTCTCGTGTCCGAGCGCCGCCGCGGCGCCGGCCGCCTGGTGGTGTCGCCGGAACACCATGCGGGCGGCCGTGAGCAGCGCGGGTGTCGCGACCATGCTGAGCCCCACGATCAGGATCGCCCCCTGCGCGGCGTCGGCCGAGAGCAGCCCCCGCCCGCGCGCCAGGGTAAAGAGCACGAACGCGAACTCACCGCCCTGCGCCAGCATCAGTCCGATTCCCGCGCCCATGCCCAGCGAGAGCCCGAACGCTCGGCAAAGCCCCGCCAGAATCAGCGCCTTCCCGATCAGGAGTGCTGCCAGCAGGCCAGCCAGCAAGGGCGCGTGGCGCCAGAGGAGGCCCGCATCGATTCCCATGCCGACGGTCATGAAGAACAGCGCGAGCAGGAGGCCGCGGAACGGCTGGACGTCGCTCTCCACCTGCGGTCGGTACTCGGTCTCGGCGACCAGCAGGCCCGCGAGGAAAGCGCCCAGAGCCATCGAGAGCCCGGCCTGTTCGGTGACCCAGCCGATGCCGAGCACCAGGAGGAGCACGATCCCGGTGAACAACTCGGGTGTTCCCCCACGGGCGACCGTGCGCAGAACCGGCCGGAGCGCCAGCCGGCCGATCGCCACGATGACGACGAGTGTCGCCGCCGCCTTGAGGAGCGCGAGGCCCAACGCCATGCCGAGGCGCTGCCCGCTGCCTGCGAGCAGCGGTACCAGCGTGAGCAGCGGCACCACGGCGAGGTCCTGCAGCAACAGCACCGCGAACGCGACCCGCCCCTGCATGGTTGCGATCTCCCGGCGCTCGACCAGCACGTGCAGCACGATGGCGCTCGAGGAGAGCGCCAGCCCCGCACCCAGCACCAGCGCCGCGTCGCCGGATACGCCGGCCAGGCGGAGCGTCAGCGTGATCGCGAGCGTGGTGATGACGACCTGGAGGGTGCCGAGGCCGAAGACGTAGCGGCGCAGCGAGGAAAGGCGCTCGACCGAGAGCCCGAGCCCGATGGAGAAGAGCAGGAAGATGACGCCGAGATCCGCGAGGGCCGTCACGGCGCGCGGGCCCCGCAGCAGATCGAGCCCGTGGGGCCCGATCGCGGACCCCGCCACGAGATAGCCCAGCACCGCGCTCGCCTGGAAGCGGCGGAAGATCGGGACGACGATCACCGCCGCGGCGAGAACGATCAGGATGTCCAGCAGATTCCGTCTACTCCACCGTCACGGATTTGGCGAGGTTCCGCGGCTGGTCCACGTTGCAGCCGCGTGCCACGGCCACGTAGTAGGACAGCAGTTGCAGCGGCACGCTGGTGAGAATCGGCGTCAGCATGTCGAGCGTCTCGGGAATGGTGAACGTGGCGTCCGCCAGCCGCTCGATCTCGGTGTCGCCGGCGTTGATGAGGGCGATCACCTTCCCGCCGCGCGCCTTCACCTCCTCGATGTTCGACACGATCTTCGAGTGCACCGCGTCCCGCGGGGCGATGAAGACCACCGGCATGTTCTCGTCGATGAGCGCGATCGGCCCGTGCTTCATCTCCGCGGCGGGATATCCTTCCGCGTGGATGTAGGAGATTTCCTTGAGCTTGAGCGCGCCTTCCAGCGCCACGGGGAAGTTGACGCCGCGCCCCAGGTAGAGCGCGTTCGAGGTAGTGCGGAGGAACCGCGCCGCCAGCGCCTCGATCTCGCTGGAGCGCTCGAGGATGCGGGCGATCTGCTCGGGCAGGCACCGGAGCGCCTCGATGAACTGCCGCCCCTGCAGGATGCTCAGGTTCCGGAGCCGCGCCACCCGGAGCGTCAGTAGCGCGAGCGCCGCCACCTGGCTGGTGAATGCCTTGGTGCTCGCGACGCCCACCTCCGGGCCCGCATGCAGGTAGATGCCGCCGTCCACCTCGCGGGCGATGCTGGAGCCCACGACGTTGACCAGCCCCACCGTGCGCGCGCCCCGGCGCTTGGCCTCGCGAATGGCCGCGAGCGTGTCCGCGGTCTCGCCGCTCTGCGAGATTCCGATCACCAGCGTCCGGGGGTCGACCACCGGGTTCCGGTAGCGGAACTCGGACGCGTACTCCACCTCGACGGGAATCCGGGCCATCTCCTCCAGCATGTACTCGCCGATCAGGGCCGAGTGCCAGGAGGTGCCGCAGGCGGTGATGATGATGCGCCCGACCTGCTTGAGGTCGTCGTCGCTCAGGTTGAGGCCGCTGACGCGGGAGGTGCCCTCGTCATCGAGCAGGTGGCCACGGAGCGTGTTGCAGAGGCTCTCCGGCTGCTCGCAGATCTCCTTCAGCATGAAGTGCGGATAGCCGTTCCGCTCCACCATCGACAGGTCCCAGTCGATCTGGTTCACCGGCTTGCTGATGCGTGCCGTCTGGAGATTGCGGACCCGGTACCCGTCGCGGGTGAGAACCGCCATCTCGCCGTCGTCCAGGTACACCACCGACCGGGTGTACTCCAGCAGCGGTGAAGCGTCGGACGCGACGAACCACTCGTTCTCGCCCACGCCCACCAGCAGCGGGGATCCCTTGCGCGCGGCGACCAGGACGTTCGGCTCGTCGGCCGAGACGAAGGCCAGGCCGTAGGCGCCGTCCACGTCCCGAAGCGCCTCGGCCACCGCCTCCTCGAGACTGCCCTGATAGAACTCGCCCACGAGGTGCGCCAGCACCTCGGTATCCGTCTCCGACTTGAAGCTGTGGCCGCGCGCCTCCAGCGCCTTCCGGATGGCGTTGGAGTTCTCGATGATCCCGTTGTGGATGACGGCGATCCGCCCGCTCTGATCGGTGTGGGGATGGGCGTTCGGGGTGGTGGGCGCGCCGTGGGTGGCCCACCGCGTGTGGCCGATGCCGAGCGTGCCGGGCGGCATCTCTTCCACCAGCGCCTGCTCGAGCATGCTGAGCTTGCCGGCCGCCTTCATGATCCGGAGCCCGTGTCCATTCACCACGGCGATGCCCGACGAATCGTAGCCGCGATACTCCAGCCGGCGGAGTCCCTCGATCAGCAACCCGGCGGCCTGTCTCGGGCCGATGTAGCCCACAATGCCACACATCAGGACATGCACCTCACTGCAGGAGTTTTCGAGCCTCGGCGATCAGCGATTCCGCGTCGGCGCGGGTCGGTGCCTCGGCGATGAGACGGACGATGGGCTCCGTACCGGAAGGACGCACGTGCAGCCATCGATCGCTCCAGGAGAGTCGGAGCCCATCGCGCTCGTCGGCTTCCGCATCCGGGAAGTGTGCGCGGAGATCGAGATAAAGCGGCCTCAGCTCCGGACCGCGCGGCCCCTTGGCTTTGACGATGGTGTACCGGCGGGAGGACTTCACCAGCTCCGATACCGTTAACCCAGACGTGGCAAGGAGATGCAAGATCAAGGCCACCCCCAGGGGCGCGTCCCGGCCGATGTGCAGCGCCGGAAGCATTACGCCGCCGTTTCCTTCGCCGCCGATGACGGCGCCCTCGTCCCGAATGGCCCGCGCCACGTTGGCCTCGCCGACCGGCGCACGCACCAAGCGCGCACCGGCTGCCCGGGCCGCGTCCTCGACCACCAGGCTGGTGGAGAGGTTGATGACGACGGTCGGGATCTCCGCCTCACTGCTGCGCCCATCCAACACCGCGCGGACCGCGAATGCCAGCGTGTAGTCCTCGCCGATCGGCTCGCCGTGCTCGTCCACCAGCGCCAGCCGGTCCACGTCGGGATCGACCGCGAAGCCCACGTCGGCGCCGCTCCGCCGCACCAGCTCGCCCAGCTCGCCGAGGTTCTCCGGCACCGGCTCCGGCGCGCGAGGAAAACGACCGTCGGGCTCGAGATTGATGCCGCTCATCCGGCAACCGAGGTGCTGGAGCAGCGGCGGGATGGCGGACGCGCCTGCGCCACGCACGCAGTCGAGTGCCACGTGGAATCCGCGGGCGCGGATGGCGGCGACGTCAATGAGGGGGAGGGCCAGCACCGCATCGAGATGGCGCCGCACGGCCTCGCGGTCCTCCCGCAGCGTACCGATCCCTTCCCATCCCATCCGCGGCGGCCCCTCGTCGGCCAGCGCCCGCACGCGCGCGCCGGCCTCGGCATCTAGAAAGATGCCGTCGGCCCCCACGAACTTGAGCGCGTTCCACTCGATGGGGTTGTGGCTGGCGGTGAGGATGAGCCCCGCCCCCGCGTGATGGTGCTCCACCGCGAGCTGCACCGTAGGCGTGGGCACGACGCCGACGTCGATCACGTCCACGCCCACCGACATGAGTCCCGCGGCGGCCGCATGGCTGAACATCGGCCCGCTGGTCCGCGCGTCGCGGCCAAGGACGACGGCCGGACGATCAGCTCTCGCGCCTGCCGCGGCCATCTGGCCCGCTGCCGAGGTTCGCACCCAGGCGCCGAGCGCCGCGGCGTGGCGGGCCACCAGCTCCGGCGTGAGATCGGTGCCGACGTGCCCCCGCATTCCGGAGACGCTGATCATCAGGGTATCGGACATGCTCCGCCGCTCCGCTCAGGTGGAGATGGGAAGAGCGGAGACGTCGGCAAACGCCCGCAGGAAGGCCTCGACCACCTCGGGATCGAAGTGCGTCCCGGCGCAACGCCGGAGCTCCTCGAGTGAGTCCATGGGACTCTTCGGCGGCCGGTACGCGCGATTCGTCGTCATCGCGTCGAACGCGTCGACCACCGCCACGATCCTGGCCTCTGCCGGGATCCGGTCTCCCGAGAGCGCGTCGGGAAAGCCACGGCCGTCGAGGCGCTCGTGGTGGGAGCGGACGATGCGCAGCACCATCGGCGATTCGCCAAGGAACGGCGCCAGGATCCGTTCGCCAAGAGCCGCGTGCCCCTTCACGTGCTCGAACTCCTCGGGGCTCAGCAACCCGGGTTTGTTCAGGATGTCCTCGCGCGTGCCGATCTTGCCGATGTCGTGCAGCTCGCCACCCAGCCGGATCTGCTCGAGCCGCTCCCCCGTATAGCCGAGCTGGACTGCGGTCTTCACCGCGTAGCGGCTCACCCGCGCGGAGTGCCCGCTGGTGTAGGCGTCCTTGGCCTCGAGCGCATGCACCAGCGTCTGCACCCCGTTGACCAGCGCCTGACGGTTCCGGCGGTCGAGCTCGCGGACGCGGCTCTCGAGGTGCTTCTGATAAAACCGGTTCTGGAGCACCAGCTCGCGCTTCTCCAGCGCCTTGTCCACCCGGGCCCGGACCTCCTCGACGATCACCGGCTTGGCGATATAGTCCAGCGCGCCGATCTTGAGGCACTCGACCGCGGTGGTCACGTCCGCCACCCCCGTGAGCATCACGACGGCCATGTCCGGGTAGCGCGCCAGCGCCTCGCGGAGGAAGGTGAGCCCGTCCATCTCGGGCATGTAGATGTCGGAGATGCAGAGCGCGACCTCGCCCTCGCGATCGAGGATGGCGAGCGCCTCCACGCCGGACGAGGCCTCGAGGCTGGCCAGTCCGTGGGTCTCGATGATGCGGACGACCGCGCGCCGCATCTGCGCGTCGTCGTCGACCACGAGGCAGCGGGCTCGGACGGGATCGGAAGACGGCGCATGCACGCCGCAAGGTAACCGCCTCCCAGCCCCCTCTTCAATGGAGCGCGCCGCGCCATTACGCTTCTCCCACCTTCACCTGCGCCGGCCGCAATGACCCGCATTCTGCCCCACGATCACGACCATCGCTTCGCGACCCGCTCGGTTCATGCCGGCCAGGTCCCGGAGCCGCTCTCCGGCGCGGTGATGACGCCGATCTACCAGACCTCGACCTACGTCCAGGCGGGCCTGGGGCGGCACAAGGGCTACGAGTACGCCCGCACGCAGAACCCCACGCGCGAGGCGCTCGAGCGGAACGTCGCCAGCCTGGAGGGTGGAACGCACGGCTTCGCGTTCGGCTCGGGGCTCGCGGCCCTGGACGCCGTGCTCAAGCTACTCCGGGGCGGAGACCACGTCGTGTGCGGAGAAAACGTGTACGGGGGCACCCACCGGCTGATGAATCAGATCTACGCCGGCCTCGGGCTCCAGTTCACGTTCGTGGACATGCGGGACGTGGCCAACGTGGAACGGGCCGTCACCGCCGCCACCCGGATGGTCTACTGCGAGACGCCGACCAACCCGATGATGAACCTGGCCGACCTCGCTGCCGTGGGCGACGTGACCCAGGCCCGCGGGCTGCTCTTCGTCGTGGACAACACCTTCGCGACGCCCTTCTTCCAGCGGCCGCTCGAGTCCGCCGCCGACGTCATCCTGCACTCGACCACGAAATACCTGAACGGCCACAGCGACATGGTGGGCGGCCTGCTCGTGACCAGCCGGGATGACCTCGCCGAACGGCTCGGCTTCATCCAGAACGCCGCCGGCGGGGTACCCGGCCCTATGGACTGCTGGCTGGCCCTCCGCGGTCTCAAGACGCTGCCGCTCCGGATGCGCCAGCACGACGCGAACGGTCGCCGCATCGCCGAGTGGCTCGCGGGCCGGTCCGAGGTGACGAAGATCTACTATCCGGGGCTCCCGTCGCACCCGCAGCATGAGCTCGCGTGCCGGCAGATGAGCGGCTTCGGCGGGATGATCTCGCTGGACCTGGGCGACGCGGCCCGCGCCCGGCGCTTCGTGGAGTCGACGCGGATCTTCGCCCTCGCCGAGTCGCTTGGCGGCGTCGAGAGCCTGATCGGGCATCCGGCCAGCATGACCCACGCCTCGGTACCGCCCGCCATGCGCGAGGAGATGGGGCTGACCGACAGTCTGGTGCGGCTGAGCTGCGGGGTGGAGGATACCGAGGACCTGATCGGCGATCTCGACAGGGCTTTCGTGGCGAGCGGCAGGTAGGCGCCTGGTCGGGCTGGGGTTCGATCGAGCTCGGGCTTCACCACAGAGACACAGAGGGCACGGAGGTACACAGAGCCCAGGCCGGAGCGTGTCCCACACTGAAACCTGAGCCCTCCCGCACCGTAGAGTGCCGCATCCTCAACCCGAGCCCACAATGAGCACTTCCCTGCCCGCCCAGCGTCCACGCCAGAGCTTCTCCCAGATCTCCGCCGTCGCGTGGGAGCACCCGGCCGACCGGGCAGCCCTGCAGGCGCTCCGTGCCATACCGGGCGTGGATGAAGTCATCCGGAGGACGCTGGCGCTGCTCGGCGGCGAGCGCGGTGTCCGGCTGCTGTTCCAGGGCAATGCCATCCGCATCGGCCCTGCGCAGTTTCCCAAGCTCTGGCACCTGCACGCCGAGGTGACCACGACCTTCGACTGGCCCGAAGTGCCCGAGCTGTACGTTTCCCAGACGCCGTTCTTCAACGCGGGCGCGTACGGCATCGACCAGCCATTCATCGTGCTGCACTCCGCTGCCATCGAGCTCCTCGATGACGACGAGCTCCGCGTGCTGCTGGCCCACGAGCTCGGTCACGTGATCAGCGGTCACGCGCTCTACCGCACCATCGCGGCGGTGCTCGCGCTCATCAGCCTGGGCGCGCTGCCGATGCTGGCCGGGCTGGCGGTGCTCCCGGTCCGGCTCGCCTTTCTCGAGTGGTCGCGCAAGTCCGAGCTCTCGGCGGACCGGGCCGGGCTGCTCGGCGGGCAGGACGTCGTGGCGGCGCAGCGGGTGGACATGAAGATGGCCGGGGGCGGGCGAGGGAGCGGCTTCGCGGGACAGCTCAACGTCGACGCGTTCATGCAGCAGGCGCACGAGTACGCGGCGAGCGGGGAAGGCCTCGACATCGTATACAAGGTCCTCAGCACGCTCGCGCTCACCCATCCGATGCATACCGTGCGGGCGGCGGAGCTGCAGCGCTGGGTCGCGAGCGGCGACTACGACCGGATCCTGCGCGGCGAGTACGCCCGCCGCGGCCCGGAGACCGACGAGCGCCCGCTGCGCGACGACCTCGGTGCGGCCGGCAGCTATTACGCGGGCGAGGCGCGCGAGTTCGCCGGGCAGGTGGCCGATGCGGCCCGGCGCGCGGCGGAGCGCGCGCGCGAGGCGTTCCGGAACGCGCAGAAGTCGTGAGACTCCTCGTCGTCGGCGGCGGCGGGCGCGAGCACGCGCTCTGCTGGGCGTTCCGGCGCGAGGACCCCGGCGTCGATCTCTGGTGCGCGCCGGGCAATCCCGGCACGGCCGAGTTGGCGACCAACCTTCCGATCGCCGCTGATGACCTCGACCGTCTCGCTGATGCCGCCGATATGCAGGGGATCGACCTGACCGTGATCGGCCCCGAGGTGCCGCTCGCCCGCGGGCTCGCCGACCGGCTTCGGGCAGAGGGCCGCGCCGTGTTCGGGCCGAGCGCCGCGGCGGCGCAGCTCGAGGCCTCCAAGGCGTTCTCCAAGGACGTCATGGCATCGGCCGGGATTCCGACGGCCCTGAGCCGGACGTTCCGGGAGGTGCAACCCGCGCTCGAGTACGTGGACCGCCACCCGGAGCCCCTGGTCGTCAAGGCGTCCGGCCTGGCCGCGGGCAAGGGCGCGATCGTCTGCCCCACCCGGGCGGAGGCAGCCGCCGCCGTGCGCGCGATGCTGGGCGACGGCACCTTCGGCGAGGCCGGCGCGACCGTGGTCATCGAGGCATTCCTCGAGGGCGAGGAAATTTCCGTCCTGGCGGTCACCGACGGGCGCGACGTCGAGCTGCTCCCCGTCTCCCAGGACCACAAGCGCCTGCTGGAGGGGGACGCGGGACCGAACACGGGCGGGATGGGGGCGTACAGCCCGGTCGCCGTGGCCACGCCGGCGCTGCTGGAGCGGGCACGCCGGGAGGTGCTGTTGCCGGCGCTCGAGGAGATGCAGCGCCGGGACACGCCCTTCACGGGCGTGCTGTACGCCGGACTGATGGTAGACGGGGCCGGCATTCCATGGGTGGTCGAGTTCAATTGCCGCCTCGGTGACCCGGAGACGCAGGTGGTCCTTCCACTGGTCTCGGGCGGGCTGACCGATTCATTCTGGCGGGTAGCTCGAGGCGAGGGCGTGGCGCCGATCGCCCGGCACCCGACCGAGGCGTCCGTCACGACGGTCCTCGCGTCGCGCGGCTACCCCGACCGGCCCGAGATGGGCGCGGCCATCAGCATCCCGCGCCAGCTTCCGGCGGGGGTGATGGTGTTCCACGCCGGCACCGCCCGCGGCAGCGATGGCGTGCTCCGGGTGGCCGGCGGGCGCGTGCTCAACGTGACCGCCGTGGCCCCCACGTTCGTGGAGGCGCAGCGGCTGAGCCGCGAGACGGCGGAGGCCATCCACTTCGAGGGGAAAGTCTTCCGCCGCGATATCGGCTGGCGCGAGGCGGCGCGGCTCACGGGGTTACCGTGATCGACCGGCGCGGAACGTCCGGCGGCTCGTCGTCCCACCGCCCGCTATTGGACTACGATCCGGCCGGTCATCTTGGGATGTAGGGAGCAGAAGTACGGATAAGTCCCGGGCTGCTCGAGTGTCAGTGTGTACTGATCGTTCGTATCCAGCGCGGAAGATGGACGGAAGCGTTGGTCCGCGCTGACGATCAGATGCGGCACGTCATCGCCGTTGATCCACATGACTTTCCCGCCCCTAGGCACGTGCAGCTCGGGCGGCAGGAAGCTGAAGTTGTCGATCCGGATCACCCGCGCGCCGCCCACCACTGCCGGCCCGGCCGCGAAGGAGTCCCGCCGCGCGCCCACCGGCGCGGCGGCCGCCATCCCTGCCGGCGCGGGTGCCAGGGCCTGGTCCACGATCGCCAGGGAATGCTGCCCCTGATGGTACGTCACGCTGGCGAGACCGAGCAGGCTGCGCAGTCGTGCCGGCTCGACCTTGAGCGGGCCGGGCGACGGCGCGGTGCCGGGCGCGGGCTGCGGGAAGGCCGTGGACAGGGCCGTGTGGAAGGCCACGTTCCCCTCGACCTTCTGCATGACCTGGTGGATGTGACCGTTGAGCACCGTGACCGAGCCGAAGCGCTTGAGCAGCGCCAGTGCCTGCTCGCTGTCGTCGGTCCCCCACCCCCAGTCCGGATAGACGGTCCACAGCGGCACGTGGGCGAACACCACGATCGGCGTGCTGGCGCTATGCCCCGCCAGATCCCGTTTCAACCAGGCGAGCTGCTCGGCGCCGAGGCTGCCCAGTCCGCCCGGCTTGAGATTGAGCACGTTCACCAGGCCCACGAAGTGTACGCCGCTGTGGTCGAAGCTGTACCAGCCGTCGCCGCGCGTCTTCCGCCCGTACCGCGCGAGATACTGCTTGCCGTTGTCCCCAAGCACGTCGTGCTCGCCCGGCACGTAGAACACCCGCTCGGTGCGGATCCCCTTGATCACCTGGTCGGCCGTGTCGAACTCCGTCGGCTTGGAGAGCTGGGAGATATCGCCGGTGTGCAGCACGAAGGCGGGGCGGCTCCCCTGCCCGTTCAGGCGGTCCACCGCCGCCTGCAGTGTGGCGGTGACGTCCGGATTGGCCTCCTTGGAAAATCCGATGTGGCTGTCGCTGATCTGGGCGAAGAACAGGTCGCCCTTGAGCGCCGCCACATCACCGGGCGTGCGGGTGAGCGGCATCGAGCGAAGCACTCCGCTCTGCATCACCCAGAGCGCGCCGGTGCCCGCCCAGGCCATGCACTTGAGAAACCCCCGACGGTCGATGCCGTCCTCGCCATGGTCGTGAACGATCGTATCGGTCATGATCTCCGGGTCCATCCCTTTCCGCGTTCGGGGTCAGACAGAGCAGCCTCATCCCCGTAGAGCGGTTCGGGTCGCTCCATATTCCCGGCGCGGCCACCAGCCGCCACTCCTGGCCGCTTCACAGCAGAATGAGATCGATGTCGTGGAAGGCGCCGAGCCATCGGGTGATCGCGGTGAAGCCGATACCGGGCGCCTGCAGCGTCGCCGGCGGTTCGCCGTGCGCGGCCCCCGCACTCGCGGACGGTCCCGCCCGGGTGCCGCGGAATCGCCGCCGGGAGATTTCGGAATTCAGCCAGACCAGGTGGAGACGCGGCCGGCCCCGGCTTCCCGCGGCCGCCGCGCCGCGCCGGAGATAGGCGAGGACGTCGCAGGCCTCGTCGATGCTGGGGATGCCGAGCACGGCCAGGCGCAGGTCGTGTAGCAATCCGTCGGCGTCCCCGAATCGTGCGCCGTCGATGAAGCAGATCGGGGGCATGGTCCCCTCCAGAGTGGATGCGGGTCAGTCACCAATGTCTCACCCTCTGATCGGGGATCGGGGCGCAGTATTCCCGGTGAAGGCGGTGCCCGCGGACGATGCGGGAATATCGGGGAGGTGGCCCCGCTCCAGTCTGGTATGGGGCTCGAAGTCAGCCAGGATCGTGACGGGAACGTGGGCTGCGCCATTGGTCCGGAGGTGCGGGCACCGGAGGTACCGGACGGCGCCGGCGCCGGGTGCGTTGCCCGGCCGGCGCACGCGAATGCATCATTGATTGGAGCGAACCCGCTTGGCGCCTCCTCGATCGGGAGTGGCGCCGGTCTGCAGCCATCGGGGCCGAGCTTGGAGACTGACACGGTCGGGTCGTTCGAGCAGCAGATGCTGCCGCACCTGGGAGCGGCGTTCACGCTGGCGCGCTACCTGTTGCGGGAGGCGGCTGACGCGGAGGATGCCGTCCAGGACGCCTATCTCCAGGCGCTACGCCATTTCCGCGGGTTTCGGGGAGACAACGCCCGCGCCTGGCTGCTCACCATCGTGCGCCGGGTCTGCTACGCCTGGGCCGATCGGGGGCGGCGCCACGGCTGGCCCACGGATCCCGAGCTGCTGGACGATGTGCCTGCCGGGGGCGACGATCCCGAGGCCCAGCTCATCCGCGGCGAGCTGCAGGAGCAGCTCGCCGCGGCCGTGGAAGCACTCCCGTTTCCATTTCGCGAGGTGATCGTCCTGCGGGAGATTCAGGAGCTTTCCTATCAGGAGATCGCGGTCATCACCGGCGTGCCCATCGGCACGGTGATGTCGCGCCTGTCCCGCGCCCGGCGCCGGCTGCAGCGCGCGCTCGAAGCCCAGGGCATGGGAGGGTGACATGACCTGCGAGCACGCGACGCGAGCCGAGCTGAGCGCCTACGCGGACGGCGAGCTGTCCGCCGGTGAGCGGCAGTGGTGGGACGAGCACATCCAACTGTGCGCCGCCTGCCGGGACGAGCTCGCCCGCCTCCAGGTGTTGAGCGCCATGCTCCGGAGCAATCTGCCGCCCCGGGAACCGTCATCCGCCTTCCGGAACGACCTCCGGCGGCTGATCCGCGCCGAGGTGCCGGGCCGCACGCCCGTCGTCACCAGATCGCGCGGCTGGGCCCTGGGCCTGGCCGCGACGCTCCTGTTCGCCCTGGGGCTCGGCGTCGGCCGGTTCGCCGGTCCGACCGGCGATCGTGAACCGATCGTTGCCCAGGTGGTGGCGGGCCACGTGCGCTCGCTCGAGGTGGACCATCTGGTAGACGTCGCCTCCTCCCAACATCACGTGGTGAAGCCATGGTTCACGGGCAAGCTCGATTTCTCGCCGCCCGTGCCCGACCTGGCCGTGGACAGCTTCCCACTGATCGGCGGGCGGGTCGACTACCTCGGGGGCCGTGCGGTGGCCGCGCTGGTGTACGGGCGCGGGCCCCATCGGATCAATCTGCTGGTGTGGCCCGGCTCCCGGCCTTCCGGCTGCGATCACGATCCGACAGTTGTGCGGCAGGGTTTCAACCTGGCGCACGGGCATGCGGCAGGAATGGAGTTCTGGGCCATCTCGGACCTGAATCCCGGGGAGCTGGAGCAGTTCGCGACCACCTGGCAGCGCGAGGCGGCCCCGGGCGAGCCGGGGTGCGGCGCGCCGGGGGCACCGGGCTGAGGGCGGGCCCGGGACGGGGCACGGATTACATTTCGGCGCGATGCCCGAGCTCCCCGAAGTCGAAACGATCGTCCGCGACATCCGTCCCGCCCTCGTCGGCCGCCGCATCGGCCGAGTCTCCCTGAGCCACGACGACATCCTGCGCGGTGTAAGCCGTCGCCGGCTGCTCCGCGGCTTGCGCGGAGCCACCATCCGGTCGGTGTTCCGGCGCGCCAAGCACGCGGTACTCGATCTGGGCAAGCTTCGCCTCGTGGTGCAGCCCGGGATGACGGGGTCGCTGATCGTGTACGACCGCCGGCTCACGCCCGACGAGACGCGCTACGCGGTGCTCCGCGCATCGCTCGATGACGGCCACGAGCTCGTCTATCGCGATGTCCGCCGGATCGGCAAGCTCCTGCTCCTCGGCGAGAAGGATTGGCAGCGCTACACCGGGGCGATCGGCCCCGAGCCGCTCGATCCCGACTTCACGCCCGAACGGCTGGGCCTCGCGCTCGAGAGCTCGCGCCAGGCGGTGAAGAAAATCCTAATGAGCCAGCGGCACCTGGCCGGCGTCGGCAACATCTACGCGAACGAGGCGTTGTTCGCGGCAGGGATCGACCCGTCGAAACCCGGGCGGCGGCTCACGCCGGACGACCACCGCCGGCTCCACGCGGAGCTCCGCCGCATCCTGGAAGCGGCGATCGCCTCGAACGGAACCACGGTGCGCGACTACCGGACAGGCACCGGGGAGAGCGGGAGCTTCCAGCTCGAGCTGCTGGTCTACGGCCGCGAGGGCGAGCCGTGCCGCCGCTGCGGCACGCGGCTCACGGGAACGCACGAGATCGACGCCCGCATTTCCGTCTTCTGCCACCGCTGTCAGTCGTGACCCGCACCCGCCGGGCGCAGCGCGCCGTCCCGCTCCCCGCCACCGATCTCGAGCAGCTTCGACAGCGCGTGCGTGCGCTGGCGGAGAACCGGCCGGCCGTCTACCGGATGACCGACGCGATGGGTCGCATCATCTACGTGGGGAAAGCCAAGCGGCTGCGCACCCGGCTCCTGACCTACTTCCGGGCGGAGTACCCGGAGGACAAGGCAGCGCGGATCCTGTACGCGGCCGGCAACATCCAGTGGGATTACGTGCCGAGCGAGTTCGCGGCCTATCTGGGCGAGCTGCGCCAGATCCGGAAGCACCGGCCGCACTTCAACCACCGCGGCAACGTCACTCGCCGCTCGGTGCTCATCAAGATTTCCAGTGATGCCGCGCCGAGACTCTACGCCGGCGCCACCGTCGCGCGCGAGGACGCGCGGTGCTACGGCCCCTTCCGCTCGATGTCGCGCACCCTCGAGGCCGTGCGCACGCTCAACGACCTGCTCGGCCTCCGCGACTGCAGCATGACGATGCCGCCGGTATTCGCCGGCCAGGGCGACCTGTTCGGCGAGCCGCGGCAGGCGGGCTGCATGCGGCATGAGTTCGGATACTGCAGTGGACCGTGCGCGGGATTCGTCGAGCAGTGGGACTACCGCCGGCGGGTCGAGACGGCGGTGGCGTTCCTCGAGGGCCGGACGATCCAGCCGATGGACCGCGTCGTCCAGGAGATGCAGGAGGCGGCCGCGCAGGCGCGCTTCGAGGTGGCGACGCGCTGGCGCGAGCGGTTCGAGCAGCTCGAGTGGCTTCTGGCCGCCACCAGCCGGGCCCGCTCGGCGCGGGACCTTCTCACCTTCGTCTATCGCGATCCCGGCGAATACGGCGATGACCGCGTGTACCTCATCCGCCAGGGCACGGCGCGCGCGTCGTTTGCCTACCCGTCCACACCGATCGAGCACGAAGCCTTCCGCGCCGTCGTCGCGGCCGAGCTCGCGCGACCCCAACCGTCGGCGGGGCCGCTGCCGCTCGAGTCGATCGACGAGATTCTGCTCATCATGTCCTGGTTCCGGAGCCATCCCGAGGCGCTGCGGCGGACGACGCCTCTCGAGAGCTGGCTGGCCGGAGCGCTACCAGCGGAGCGATAGCCCCACCGCGAGCGGCGCGCCGGAGTTCGCCTGCACCCAGCGCTCCCGGTGCGAGGACGCGCCGATGATGCTTCCCACGATTGCTCCGAGCCCTCCGAACACCACCCCACCCGCCACGGCGCTGCACGACGTAGAGCAGACCCACGAGTTCTCGTCGGCGGACGCCAGACCCACGATCACGCCGCCGAGCGCGCCGAACAGCGCGCCGAAACCCAGTCCCCGGCCAAGGTTGGACCGAACGCCCCGGGAAATCTCGTAACGGGTGAAGGCGGAGGCGGGAATCAGCAGGACGTCACCGGCATCGCTGGCGAGGCGGACGGTGTCCCCTTCCGACCCGACGATCGACCCGGTGATGCGATGCCCCGACGCCGGCGATTCCATGAGCCGCACCCGGGTTCCCGTGCCGGGGAGCGGCACCGCCTGCCCGCCCGCATCAGGAGCCGCGAGGGCGAGCAGCCCGACAGCCACCAGCCAGGACAGTGAGCGTCGTGAGATCGACATGGCGCCTCCTCGGCATCGGTATGGGCCAACTGAGCGTCGAGGACGGACGCTATCCCGGCGGCGTCAAGCGCCGATCAAGCCCGTGGGCCGGGCCCGCGCTGTCACCGCAATTGGACAGGCCGATGGCGGTCCGGGCGCTGCGGCTCGCAAGTGATGACGTAGTTGCGATTTATCCGGCTGCAGAGTCTGGCACCGAGTATGCCTATCCCCGGCGCGCTGGCGCTCCGACGCCGCACTCGTCCACCGCAAGCGGGAGATCCATAATGCTCAGGCAAACTCTTCTGGCCGGCGCGATCGCCGGTCTGACTCTGACGGCGCCGCTGGCGGCCCAGCGCGCTTCCAGCTCCTCATTCGGCATCACCCCCTACGCGGGCTACATGAAGTTCGGCAACCTGGTGGCTGGCCCGCTCGGCACCCACCTCGCGAACGCGGGGTCCGTGGTGTACGGCGCCGAGGCCTCGCTCGGACTCACCCGCGGCCTCGCGCTCGTGGGGAACGTGGCGTACTCGCAGCCGGGGCTCGAGGTGAGTGCGCCGCTGATCGGCGGCGTGTCGGTGGGACAGAGCTCGGTGCTGCTCTACGACGCGGCGCTCCGGCTCCGGATGCCGCTGGCGGGCGCGCTCCCGATCTCGCCGTTCGTGCAGGCCGGCGCGGGCGCCATCCGCCAGTCGTTCGGCATCGGGCCGGTGGGGACCCACGCCACCAACGTCGCGTATAACGTGGGAGCCGGGGCGGATGTCGCAATCGGGCCGCGGCTGGGGCTGCAATTGATGGCCAAGGATTACATCGGAAAGTTCGATGCGAGGGAAGCCACGGCGATCAACGTGGACACCCGCACCACGCATAACTGGGCGCTGAGCGCGGGGCTCCGGCTGGGGTTCTGACTCGAGCCCTTCCCGCGCCGTTCCCTCATTCCAGGGGAACCCAGAGCGCCGGCGTCCGCTCCAGCAGCGTGGCGCCGGCGCTCTTTTCTACAGCTGGCCAGGCGTACCACCCGTTCGGGTCGTCGTCATGAATGCGGAAGCCAACGCGGGGACGGCGACCACCCTGACCCTCGAGCCACGCGGGGTCGAGCCGGAGCACGACGGTCCAGCCACGCACGCCCCGGGCACTACTCACCTGCCAACCGCCGCCGGAATGATCCGGGCCCAGCCGCCAGTCGGGGTCGTCATGCGGCGGCTCCCACCGGCCCGCCCGGCCACGGTAGACCACGCTGCTGTCGAGCACCCGCTGGAACGACCACTGAAAGTCGTCGTGCTGGGGCGCCTCGCCGCCGTCGCCGCCTATGTCGAAACAGATCGCCAGCGCGTCGGTCCAGGACGGTGTGGCATCGGGAACGCTCGCCGCGATGAAAAGGCTGTCGCGGGCCTGGAGGAGCCAGATGGACGCCGTGCCCTGCCGCGTGGGGATCCGGATCTGGGGCTCTCCCCAGGCGGTGCTGTCGACGTGCCCGTCCGTCGCCGGCGGATTGGCGACGGGGCGCAATCGCAGCGTGTCGGTTGGGCCCGGATGGAACAGGACCGCCGCGAGCAGCAACCCGAGCAGCGGACTACTCCGGATCGAACGGCGTGAGCGGCACCAGGCGGCCACGCGGTGGAATACCGGGCTCCAGCTCGAGAATCCCTACCGAGGGTGGAAGATCGAACCGGCGCGGACCCGCGCCTCCCGGGTTCATGACCGTGACCACCACGTCCACCAGCGTGAGCAGCGGCCGGTGGGTGTGGCCGTACACGATGATCTCCGCCCGGGGGAATGCCGCCTGCAGCCGCTCCGGCGTGGGGGAGCCGAACTGGTCGCCGTGGGTGACCACGATCGTGAACCCGTCCAGCTCGATAGTGGCGACCTGCGGCAGCCGATCGCGGATGTCTCCTCCATCGGTGTTGCCGTAGACCGCCGTGACGGGGGCGATCGTCCCGAGTTTTTCCAGAATGGCCGGCCGTCCGACGTCACCGCCGTGGAGGATGTGGTCCACCTCGGCGAACACGTCGAAGACCTCCGGGCGGAGCAGCCCGTGCGTGTCGGAAATCACGCCGAGCCGCACGGCTCAGTCGATCCGCGCGGCAGCGGTGGCCCGCTGGATCATCGCGGCAAAGGCATCGAGCAGCTCGCTCGGCTGGAAGGCGCAATGCCCGTAGCGGTCGACCGTGCGCTGCTCGAGCAGCGCGCCGGCGCCGGCCGCCGCGACCTTCTCGCCGTAACGTACCGACTGGCCTGCGGGCACGACCGGGTCGCCGGTCGTGTGCAGGGTGACGACGGGTGCGGCGAGATTCCCGGACGTCTCGAACGCACCGAGCCCCGCGCGGGCTACGGCATCGGTGGCAACCCGCGCGACGCCGGCGTTCATCGCAGCGTCATCCGCCGACCCCTGGTAGATCCGGCCGGTGTTGTCGAAGGGCTGGCCCCCGAGGCGCCGCGTCGCGTCTGGCAGCGCGAAGACGTCGTACCAGAGCGCGGCGAGGACGGTGGCGGTGGTGGACGGAAGATCGGCATCCGTGTGCGGCGCGCCCGCGACGGTGAGCAGCGCGAGCGCAGAGGCCGGATCGGCGTCGAGCGCCGCCGCGACGGCGGGCGCGTACCTCGCGTCCCACTGGGCCCGCACCGAGTCGGGCACGTCCAGCGGGTTCCCTGGAATGATGCCCGGGAAGAAGTAGTCGAACAGCACGCGGAAATCTCCGAAATAGTCCACCTGCGCCGTGAAGTCCCCGATGGGCCCGCACGCGGCGAGTGCGCCGTTCACGATCGCCGGCCGCCGCTCCGCCGCGAGCGCCGCGACCAGGCCGCCTTCGGAGACCCCCACGACGAACGTCCGCGTGGGGTCGGGCTGGAAGCGGCGCCGCAGTTCCTCCACCAGCTCGGCCACGTCGTCCACCGCACGGTCGGCGATCAGGCCGTTGGCGCGGTAGCTCGTCGTCGCATAGGCATAGCCCAGCCCGTTGACGACCGCGGAGATCGACTGCCCCCCGACCTGATCGTCCGGGAGCGCCAGCGGCTCGTCCGCGGATACGTACCCGTGAGCGTAGATGACGAGATCGCCGTTCCAGCTCTGCGGGAAGCACACGCGGTAGAGCGCGGCGCTCGGGAGGGTGGCGTCCCGGCAGCCCGGTGAGGCCGGCTCCTCCGCCGCCGGCGCCTGCGCGCCGTCGCCGCCGCAGGCGGCCGCCCCCACGAGCGCGAGCGAGAAGAGCGAGCTCACACCGCGCGGCTTCACCGGGTCACCCCCTCGTCGCCGCTCCAGCGGCGGGCGATCTCGACGTCGATTTCCAGCAGATCGATGACCCGCTGGACGATGAAGTCCACCAGCTCGGCCACTGCGGTCGGCCGGTGATAGAAGCCCGGGGCGGCGGGGATGACGATCGCACCCGCCTCGGTGACCGCGACCAGGTTCCGCAGGTGCACCAGCGAGAGCGGCGTCTCGCGCGGCACCAGGATCAGCTTTCGCCGCTCCTTGAGCGTCACATCGGCCGCGCGCTCGATGAGCGAGCGGCTGGCCCCGCCCGCGATGGCCGCCACGGTGCCCATCGAGCACGGGCAGACCACCATGGCGTGGGTCCGCTGGGAGCCGGAGGCGGGGAGCGCGCCGCGATCGGCGTCGGAGAAGGTGAGCACCGAGCTCCAGTCGCCGCCCGTCGCGGCCTGGAGGGCCTCGAGGGTGCCGATCCCGCACTCATCACGCAGGAGCCGCATGCCGTGGGTCGAGACCATGAGCCATACCGGCACGCGGTGCCGGGCCAGGACGTCGAGCAGCCGCACCCCGTACGGTGCGCCGGAAGCCCCGGTGAGCGCGAGCACCACGGGGTGGCGAATCATGTGGCGTTCACAGCAGCCGGTCGAGCAGCGCGAAGGCGAATACCGTCACCGACATCACGCCGTTCATCGTAAAGAAGGCCGCGTCGAGCCGCGAGAGATCACCGGGCCGCACCAGGCGGTGCTCGTAGACGAGGAGGGCCGCGGCGATGGCCAGGCCGGCGAAATACCACCCGCCGAAGCCCGCCCCCCAACCGAACAGCGCGAGCGCGGGAATGGTGACCCCGTGCAGCAGCTTGGCGAGCGCGATCGCGCGTCGTTCCCCCAGCCGGACGACGGCGCTCCGAAGCCCGTGATGCCGGTCGAAGCCGGCGTCGGGCAGGGCGTAGAAGATGTCGAACCCCGCCACCCAGGTCGCGACCGCGAGTGCCACGGCGAGCAGCAGCCAGCCGGGCTCGCTCCAGCGGCCGGTGATCGCGAGATACCCGCCCACGGGTGCGATGGCGAGGCTCAGCCCGAGCCAGAGATGGGGCCACCAGGTAAAGCGCTTGGCGAGGCTGTACGTCAGGACCCACGCGAGCGCCAGCGGGCTCAGGAGCAGACAGAGCGGGTTGAGCAGCCCCGCCGCCACCAGGAAGAGGGCCGCCGCCACGAGGATGGACATCCAGGCCTGTGCCGGCGTCAACGCGCCGCGGGGAAGCTCGCGGTGCCGGGTCCGCGGGTTCTCCCGGTCGTACGGGAGATCGGCGACCCGGTTGAACCCCATGGCCGTCCACCGGGCCGCGGAGAACGCGAGGATCACGAGCACCACCTCGCGCGGCGTGACCGGTGCCACCCGCGACGCGGCGAGCACGCCGAGCAGCGCGAATGGCAGCGCGAAGAGGGTATGCGGCAGCTTGACCAGGTTGACGTAGCGGACGAGGAGCGACTCGCCGCCGAACGTCTGACCTTCACGAACGGTGAGCACCGCTCGCCCCGGTCAGCGTGATCCCCAGCGCCGGCCACATCTCGTCCACCCGCCGCCTGGTCTCCGGATCCATCGTGATCACGTCGGGCCACTCGCGGGTGAACCCTTCCTCCTTCCACTTCCTCGTGCCGTCGATGCCCATCTTGCTCCCATAGGTGAAGCCGCGGCTCGCGTGGTCGAGTACGTCCACCGGTCCCATCGTGAAGCGCACGTCGCGCTCGGGATCGATGTTATTGAGCGCGGCCCACCACGCCTCGTCGGGATCACGGACGTTCACCTGCTTGTCCACGATGACGAGCACCTTGGCGAGCGACATGAGCCCCTGCCCCCAGAGTGCGTTCATCACCTTGTACGCCTGCCCGGGAAACTGCTTGTCGATCGACACGAACACCAGATTGTGAAAGATCCCCGCGGCGGGCATGTGGTAGTCCACGATCTCCGGCACGGTGAGCTTGAGGAGCGGGAGGAAGATCCGCTCCGTGGCGTGGCCGAGATAGTAGTCCTCCATCGGCGGGCGGCCCACCAGGGTGGCGGGGTAGATCGGGTCGCGCCGCGCCGTCAGCGCGGTGAGGTGCACCTTGGGATAGTAGTCCGCCAGGGAGTAGAAGCCGGTGTGGTCGCCGAACGGGCCTTCGAGCACGAGCGGCTCCGAGGGATCGATGTATCCCTCGAGGACGAGCTCGGCCTGCGCGGGCACCTCGAGCGCGCAGGTGACCGCGCGGGTGAGCTCCACCGGCTCACGCCGGAGAAACCCGGCGAACAGGAACTCGTCGATCGTCGGCGGCAGCGGCGCCGTGGCCGAGTAGATGCTCGCCGGATCGCCCCCGAGGGCGACGACGACGGGCATGCGTTCGCCCCGGGCCGCCATTTCGCGCCAGTGCGCGGCGCCGACCTTGTGACGCTGCCAGTGCATGGCGAGCGTATCGCGGCCCAGTACCTGGATGCGATACATGCCCACATTCCGGATGCCTCGCGAGGGATCGGTCGTGATCACCATGGGCAGGGTGATGTAGCGGCCCCCGTCGCCTGGCCAGGTGGTGAGGAACGGGATCTCGTCCAGGTTGACGGCGTCGCCGCGGAGGATCACTTCCTGACAGGGCGGCCGCCCGCCCTTGACCCTGGGCGGGAACTTCCCCATCTCGGCCAGTCTGGGCAGAAGGGCGAGCTTGCCAAGCAGCCCCTCGGGCACCTTCAGGTTGAGCATCTCGGAGATGCGCCCGCCCACGGCGTCGAGATCGTCCACGCCGAGCGCGAGGCACATGCGGCGCATGGACCCGTAGAGGTTGATCGCCACGGGATGCGGACTCCGGCGCCCGTCGTCGAGGAGCACGTGCTCGAACACGAGCGCGGGGCCGCCGCCGGGACTCTTCATGCAGCGGTCGGCGATCTCGGCGACCTCGAGCCGGGCACGGACGGGATGCGTCACGCGGACCAGCTCGCCGAGGCGGTCGATCTCGCGGAGGAATTCGCGCAGGTTGTCTAGCGGCATGGGGTCCGTTGCACGTTTCGAGACGCGGGTCGCGGGTCGCGACTGAAGACCAAGCGCACGGGCACTCCTACCCCCGCGTGGCCACGTGCAGGGCGGAGACACCGCCCATCAGCAGGCGGTACGACACATCCCGGAACCCCTGCGCCTCGAGCCGTCGCGCCAGTTCGGCCGGCTCCGGGAAGGCGATGGTGGACGCGGGCAGCCACGTATACGCCGTCGCGTGCCGGGAGACGCGCCGGCCGATCCAAGGCATCACGCGCCGGAAATAGAACTGATAGACCCGGCGGAAGAGCGGCTGGGGCGGCAGCGTCATCTCGAGCATCACCAGGCGAGCGCCCGGTCGGAGCACGCGCGCCGCCTCGGCCAGGCCGGCATCGAGATCCACCAGGTTCCGCATCCCCCAGCCCACCATCGCGCCGTCGAACGCGTGGTCGGGAAAGGGCAGCTCGAGCGCGTCGGCGGCGACCGGCGCGAGCCGCGCAGCCTTGCCGCGCCCCCGTCGGAGCATCGGAGGAACGAAGTCGGCGCCGACGATCCGGCCGCGGAAGCCCGGACGCCGGGCCAGCGTGGCGGCAAAGTCGAGCGTGCCGGCGCAGACGTCGAGGTAGATTCCTTCCGGTCTCCGCTCCCAGTTCAGCCGGCCCACCGCGTACCGCCGCCAGCGCTGATCGAAGCGCAGGCTGATGATGCGGTTGAGTCGGTCATAGGTGGGAGCGATGGCCGTGAAGATGTCGCGAACGTAGGCCCGCTTTTCCGGACCGCCCGCGACGGGTAACTCACGATCCGAGGCTAACATAGGCGCTCAATGTAGTCCGGCCACGAGAGCATTGGCAAGGCGGAGGCCTGGTGGCTGACGCGCCCGAGTGGGCGCGGCTGAGCGATCAGGAGGTCGTGCTGCTCGCCCGGGGCGGCCGGGAGGTCGCCTACCGCGAGCTGATCCGGCGCTACGAACGGCCGATCTTCGCGCTCATCTTCCGCATGGTGCGGGACCGCGAGCTGGCCGAAGACCTGTCGCAGGAGACGTTCGTCAAGGCGCTCAACGCGATCGAGTCGTACCGACCCGAGTTCAAGTTCTCTTCGTGGATCTTCAAGATCGCCAATAACGCCGCGATCGACCATCTCCGGCGCCGCGAGCTCGATACGCTCTCGCTCGACGGCTCGCCGCACGCGGAGACGCCTGAAGCGATGCAGGCCACTGCGCTCCAGATCGGGGCGCGGCAGGAGTCGCCGCTCGAGGCCGTGGAGGCCAAGGAGCTCGGCGGCGCGATCGAAGCAGCCATCGCGCGCCTCCGCCCGGAATACCGCTCGTGTGTCCTGCTCCGCCACGTCGAAGGGCGGACCTACGAGGAGATTGCGGAGATCCTGGATCTTCCGCTCGGCACTGTGAAGACCTACATCCATCGGGCCCGCAACGAGCTC
>JAICLE010000099.1 GCA_025927545.1 Gemmatimonadales bacterium | reverse complement strand
GCCGATTGGCCCCCGCCGGCGCGGGCTCCGTGTCCCGATGGTACTGCAGCAGCATCGCCGGATCCTTGAGGATGTGCCCCGTCAGCACCGCCACCACGTGCTGCTCGGGTTCCATGAACCCGCGCCGGACAAGCTCGCGCACGCCCACCACGCTTGCCGCGCTCGCGGGTTCGCAGCCCACCCCGCACGCGTCCACCGCCGCCTTCGCCTCGAGGATCTCGTCGTCGGATACGGCGAGCACCACCCCATCCGTCTCCCGGATCGCGTGGACCGCCCGCTCGAATGACGCCGGATCGCCGATCCGGATGGCGGTGGCCACCGTCTCCGCGCGGACCTTGTACCGATGCGCGAAGTCTTCCGCGAAGCTCAGCGCGAACGGCGCGGCTCCGGCGGCCTGCACGGCCGCCAGGCGCGGGATTCGGGAGATCAGCCCCCAGCGGTGCGCCTCGAGCAGCGCCTTTCCAAAGGCCGCCGTGTTTCCCAGGTTGCCGGCCGGCAGCACGATCCAGTCGGGCGGCTCCCAGTCCAGTTGCTGCAGCATCTCCAGCACGATCGTCTTCTGTCCCTCGAGCCGGAACGGGTTGACCGAGTTGAGCAGGTAGACGCCGAGCGTGCGGCTGGCTTCTTCCACCAGCCGGAGGCAGTCGTCGAAATCGCCCTGCACGAGCAGCGTGCGGGCGCCGTAGGCGAGCGTCTGCGCCAGCTTGCCCATCGCCACCTGGCCGGCGGGCACCAGCACGAGGGCCGGAATCCCGGCGTGTGCGGCGTACGCCGCGAGCGAGGCCGAGGTGTTGCCCGTGGAAGCGCACGACACGGCCGAGGCGCCGATCCGGCGCGCCTGGGTAACACCGACCGTCATGCCCCGGTCCTTGAACGAGCCGGTGGGGTTGTGGCCTTCGTGCTTCAGCAGCAGGTGGCCCATGCCGGTCCAGCGGTCGAGCGCTTCCCGGTGGAGCAGCGGCGTGTTCCCCTCCGGGTGAGACACGACGTCGTCGGCCGAGGGGAGCACGAGCTCGTGGAACCGCCACACGCCCGATGCCGCCGCGCCGGGGAGCTGGCCGCGCCGCTCGCCGAAGCGCTCGATGAGCGCGGCGCCGGAAAGCCGGGGCGGCCGGTGCCGCACCTCGAGCAGACCGCCGCACGCGGCGCAGCGCGGGTGCGGATCGAGCTCGGTGCTCTCGTTGCCGCACGAGAGGCAGACCTGCCAGCTCGCCGGCCGGTCCGGCTGGAACATCATTCCAACGCTCCCCCCCGCTCGATCAGCCGTGCCCCGAGCCGGTCCACCGGCGCCACCCGCGCGGCGCTGGGCAGACCGCTCGACGCGTAGGAGGCGACCATCGCGGTCGCGACGCGCTCGGCCGCCGCGTGGCCGCGGGCAAGGGCGAACGCGGTCGGCCCGCTGCCCGAGATCGAGCTGCCGAGCGCGCCCGCGGCGAGCGCCGCGGCCTTGGCTGCGGCGAAGCCGGGCAGCAACCCGGCCCGGGCGGGCTCGGCGATCCGGTCGTCGATCGCGCGGCCGAGCAGCTCGTAGTCGCTCGCGGCCAGCGCCGCCACGAGCGCGCCGACCTGCGCCGCCTGGTGCAGCGCCACCTCGAGCGGAAGCTGGCGCGGCAGGACGGCACGCCCATCGGCCGTCCGCATCTGCTGCTCGGGACGGACGAGCACCACGACCAGCTCGTCGGGCACCGGGAGCGGCACGAGCTCGGGCGGGTGCATGCAGCGGACAAGCACGATCCCGCCCAGCAGCGAGGCCGCGATGTTGTCGAGATGGCGGCCGGCCACGGTCTCCTCCGCCACCAGGCAGGCGTGGAGCAGCGCCGCCTGGTCGAGCGGCATCCCGAGGAGCGCGTTGGCCGCCACCGCGCCGGCGACGGCGGAGGCGGCGCTCCCGCCCTGGCCGCCGGAGAGCGGGAGCCCCTTCGACACCGAGAGCGCGATGCCCCGCCCGCCGGCGAGCCGCTCGCCCGCGGCCTCGAGCACGGCGCGCGCGGCGAGCGCCGAGGTGTGCCGGCCGGGATCGCGCGGGAGGCTCGGGTGCCCGGGATCGCGCACCCGGATGCCGCGCTCAGCCGTCCACTCGGCCCGGACCGCGTCGCCCGCCCCGGCCACCGCGAGACCGAGAATGTCGAGCCCCGGGCCCACGTTGCCCACACCGCCGGGCGCGAAGGCGGTGACCGGGCCGGTTGCGCTCATACGCCGGCCAGCCGGAGGATGTCATTCAGCACCCCGGCCGCCGTCACCTCGGCGCCCGCGCCGGGACCGGTGATCACCAGCGGGTTGGCCTTGTACCGGGCCGTGGTGAAGACGACCTGGTTGTCCGACCCCTTGAGGGCCGCGAGCGGACTCGAGCTCGACACCGGCCGGAGCCCGACGGCGATCCTCGACCGGGTCACCGTGGCCACGTAGCGGAGCACCATGTCGTCCTTCGCGGCGGCCGCGACGCGGCGGCGCCAGCCGGCGTCGAGTTCCGGGAGTCGCTCGAGAAACTCGGCCAGCGGGATCGCGCGGGCCCATTTGGGCACGAGCGACTCCACCGCCGATCGCGAGAGCTCCCCGGGATAGCCGAGGAGGCGCCCCAGGATGAGCGCCTTTCGCCCCACATCCATGCCGGACAGGTCCTCGCGCGGGTCCGGCTCGGTATAGCCGCGCTGCATCGCGCTCCGCACCGCGTGTGAGAACGCCGCGCCGTCGGATACGGCGCCGAGGACGAAGCCGAGCGTCCCGGAGAGCAGCCCCTTCGATCCGCTCGACCCGGTCGCCGCTCTCGGTGAGCTTGTGGTAGGTGTCGATGATCGGGAGTCCCGCGCCCACCGTGGCCTCATGGAGAATGCGGCGGCCCCGCGCGCGGGCAGTCTGCCACAACGAGTCGCTCATCCCGCGGCGGCCCGCAAGCGGGAGCTTGTTGGCGAGCACCAGGTCCATCCCGTGAGTGAGGCCCAGCTCGAGTGCGGCGGCGGTGTCGTGCGCCGTGAGGTCCACCAGGACGGGGCGGGTGAGGGCGTAGCCCGCGACGTGCCGGACGGCCTCTTCGGCGGTCGCGGCCCGGGCGCGCGGGAGCTCCGCCAGGCGGCGGCCCTTCTTCTTTTCCGCGGCCAGCGCCGCGAGCCGCCGCGATCCGAGCCCCTGCGGGTCGAACACGAACCCGGAGCGGTCGATCACCGCCGCCACTCTGAGATCGAGCGCCGGCCGGCGGACCCGTCCGATCATGCCGGCCAGCGTGCGGCCGATCTGCCCGAAGCCGAGCAGCACGAGCTCCATCCGCTCGGGCTGGATCACGCCGCCGCCCGCGATGCGCGAGAGCTGGAACGCCGCGTGGATCCGGCGCTGCGCCTCCGCGGCCTGCCGTGCCTCGACCACCACGGAAATGTTGAGCTCCGAGCTGCCCTGCGCGATCGCCACGACGTTGATCCGGGCCGCCGCGAGCGCGGAGAACACGGCCGCCGCGACGCCTGGCGTGCCCTGCATCCCGAGCCCCACGACAGCCACCGTCGCCATCCCGGTGCCCAGCTCGACGCCGTCGATCTCCCCGCGCGCGATCTCGCCGGCGAACTCGCGCTCGAGGCTCTCCCGCGCGTGGGCCGCCAGCGGCTCGGGGACGCTGAAGCAGATCGAATGCTCCGAAGAGGCCTGGGAGATGAGCGACACCGAGATCCGCCGCGCCTGGAGCGAGGCGAAGGTGCGCGCGGCGATCCCGGGGACGCCGAGCATCCCGTTGCCGGTCACGGTGACCAGCGCCTGCCCGCCCGCCGCGGTGAGCGCCTTGACGGGGAAACGGGCGGGCGCCACCCGCTCGGACACCTCGGTCCCCGGCGCGTCCGGGTCGCCGAACGGACGGACGTGCACCGGAATTCGCCGGCCCGCCACCGGGATGAGCGTCCGTGGGTGCAGCACCTTTGCCCCGTAGTACGCCAGCTCGGCCGCCTCCCGCGCGTGCAGCTGCGGGATCACCCGTGCGTCGGGCACCACGCGCGGATCGGCGGTGAGCAGGCCGGGCACGTCCTTCCAGAGGGAGACCCGTGCGGCGCTCAGCGCCCGCGCGAGCAGCGTCGCGGTGAGGTCGCTCCCGCCCCGGCCCAGGGTCGCGACTTCGCCGCCGGGCGTGGCGCCGATGAAGCCGGGTACCACCGGCACGAGGCCGCGGGCCAGCAGCGGCAGCAGCGTGCGCGCCGCGCTCCGGTCGGTGCGCGCGAAATCGGGTGCCGCCTGCCCGAACGCGCCGTCGGTGTGGACGAGGTCGAGGGCATCGACGTACCTTGCCCTGGTTCCCGCCGCCTCGAGCGCGGCCGCCACCAGGCGGGCGCTCAGCCGCTCGCCGCGGGCGACGAGATAGTCGGTGGTGCGGGGCGTCAGCTCGCGCAGGAGCCGGAGCCCCTCGGCCAGCGCTTCGAGCTCCGCGAACATGTCGCTCACCGAGGCGAGCAGGTCCGCGCGCAGCCGCCCCGCCGGGAGCACCGCCCGCGCGGTCTCCGCATGGCGCGAGCGCAGCCGCGCGATGAGCGCAGCGACGGCGCGTGACTCGCCGGCCCCCGCCTGCTGCGCCACGCCAAGGAGCGCGTCGGTGGTCCCCGCCATGGCCGAGACGACCACGACGGTGGGCTCCTGGGCGTGGCGGCGGATGATGTCGACGGCGTGGCGGACGGCGGTGGAATCGGCCAGCGACGCGCCGCCGAACTTGTGGACGTGGGGCGGACGGCGGGACCGTGGCATAAGCGGTGGAGGATACCCACAATGTTCACCCTGCTCAAGCTGATCCAGTCCATCATCAAGACGCTGCACTCCGAGGGCACGCCGGGGCAGGTGGCCCTGGGCATGGCCCTCGGATCCGTGCTCGGGCTCACGCCGCTGATGAACGTCCACAACCTGATCATCTTTTCGCTCATCGTGCTGCTCAACGTCTCGTTCGGCGGCGCGATGCTCGGCTGGGCGCTGTTCGTGCCGATCGGCTTCCTGCTCGACCCGGTGTTCGACCGGATCGGGGCGGGGCTGCTCGGGGCCGCATCGCTCCGCTCCCTCTGGACCTCGTGGTACAACACGCCGCTCGTCCCCTACACCAACTTCAACAACAGCGTCGTGCTGGGGAGCGTGGTCGGCTGGCTGGTGCTCGCGGTGCCGATCTTCTTCGCGGCCCGCTGGGGGGTGGCCCGCTACCGGGCCACCATCGGCGAGCGGGTGCGACAGTCGAAGCTGTACAAGGCGGTCACCGCCTCGCAGGTCTACAACTGGTACCGCCTGTTCCGGCCGAGCTGAGCGTGCGCATCAGGATCTTCCGCTGGAAGGCCGTCGGCCCGCTGCTCCTGCTGTTTATCGTCCTTGCGGTGCTCGTGTTCCTGTTCGCCGAGCCGGTGGCGCGGCAGACTACCGAGGAGGTGAGCACCGAGCTGCTCGGCACCGAGGTGGACGTCGGCCGGCTCGATCTGATCCCCCGCACCGCGTCGGTGGACCTCGGCGCGCTCCAGGTGGCCGATCCGTTCGAGCCGCGGCGCAACCTGCTCGAGGCCGACCGGATCGTGCTCAAGCTCAACCCCGAGGCCCTGACCGAGAAGAAGCTGGTGGTCGAGCGGTTCGCTCTGCAGGGGATGCGGTTCGGGACCGCGCGGAAGCGGCCGGCGCGGCCCGTTTCGGGCCGCGGCTTCGCGCCCCAGGCGCTCAAGGCGGTGCGGGACTGGGGCCGGCAGTTCGACGTGCCGCTGCTCCAGCTCACGCCCATCGATACGCTCAGGCAGCTCGTTCTCAATCCGGGGCAGCTCGTCACCGTGCAGGCGGCGCAGGCGCTGCTCGCCCGGACCGACTCGACCCGGCAGGCGCTGGAGCAGGGATTCAAGGCGGTGGACGTAACGGGCACCGTGGACTCGGCGCGCGCCCTCGCGGATCGCCTGGCCGCCACCGACGTCCGCTCGCTCGGCCTCGACGGCACGCGGCAGGCCGTGCAGTCGGTGCAGCAAACGCTGAAGCGGCTCGACGCCGCCAAGCAGCAGGTCACCGGGCTCGAGCGAAACGTGACGCAGGGCGTCAAGCTCCTGGGGACCGGCGCCCAGGGCCTCGATGAGGCGCGGCAGAAGGACTATGCGTTCGCCAGGTCGCTGCTCAAGCTGCCCAGCTTCTCGGCGCCGGACATCGGCAATGCGCTCTTCGGAAAAGTGAGCGTGGACCGGTTCCAGCAGGCACTCTACTGGGCCGAGCTGGCGCGTCACTACATGCCGCCGGGGCTGCTGCCGCGGGAGGATCCCGGCCCCAAGCGGCTCCGGGCCTCCGGCACCACGGTGCGATTTCCCAAGGCGCGCACCTGGCCCGCGTTCCTGCTGCAGGTGGGGCAGGTGGACTTCAGCATCGCCGAGGGGCTGCTCAAAGGCGACTACGCCGCGACGGTGCAGGGGCTCACCTCGGCGCCGGCGCTCTACGGCAAGCCGATGATCGTCAGCGCCAGGCGGAACGCGCCGGGGTCGGCCATCGCGGGGATCGACGTCGGCGCCGTGGTGGATCACCGCGCCTCCACCCTGCGCGACTCGGTCGCCGCCAGGCTCCGGGGCGTCAAGCTGCCGTCGTTCGAGCTGCCCGGGCTCCCGTTCCGGCTCTCGCCCGGCACGGGCGCCGCCAACCTCATGTTCGCGCTTCGTGGCGACCAGCTCCGGGGCCACTGGTCGATCGGATCAAATGACGTGGCCTGGGCGCTCGACACCGCGCGTGGCTCGCGGAACGATCTCGAGCAGCTCGTGTGGCGGGTGCTCTCCGGGCTCAAGCAGCTCGACGTGAGCGCGGACGTGCGCGGCCCCGTCAAGTCGCCGACGCTCTCGGTCAGGAGCAATCTGGACCAGGCCGTGGCCGGGCGGCTCAAGGCCGTCGTGGGCGAGGAGGTGGCGAAGGCGGAGGCGCTGGCCCGGGCCAAGGTGGACAGCATCGTGAGCGACAGGGTCGCGCCGGTGAAGCAGCAAATTGCGGCGGTCCAGGCCGACGCGACGAAGCGGGTGACCGCGGAGCGGCAGCGGCTCGATCAGGTGCAGGCCGATCTGCAGAAGCAGCTCGAGCGGCTCACGAGCGGGGCGGTGCCGGGGATCAAGCTGCCGAAGATCAAGCTCTGAAGCGCCCCCGACTGGCCAGTTGCCGGTTCCGGAATAAGATTAGGCCGTCCCTCCCATTCGCGGAGTCCCGATGCGCATCGGAGTTCCCCAGGAGACCGCCCCCGGCGAGCGGCGCGTCGCGCTAGTGCCCGAGTCCTGCAAGAAGCTCAAGCAGGCCGGGTACGAGATCTCCGTCGAGGCCGGCGCCGGAAGTGCCGCCGGCTATCCCGACGCCGCCTATCGCGAGCTCGGCATCACGTTCGAGACCGATCCAGCCGTGCTGCTCGGCGCGGCCGATCTGGTGCTCAAGGTGGGACCGCCGTCGGTCGAGCCGGGCCGCGACGAGGTAGCCTGGATGCGGCCGGGGGCCGTGTACCTGGGCTCGCTCATGCCGCTCCGCCATCTCCGCGCGGTCCGCGCCTTGGCCGAGCGTGGCGTGACCGCCTTCGCCACCGACGCCATTCCGCGCACGACACGGGCGCAGGGCATGGACACCCTCTCGTCCATGGCCAACATCGCGGGGTACAAGGGCGTCCTCCTGGCGGCGGTCGAGCTCAACAAGTATTTCCCCATGTTCATGACCGCCGCGGGCATGGTCCCGCCGGCGCGGGTGTTCGTGATCGGCGCCGGTGTCGCCGGCTTGCAGGCGATCGCCACCGCCAAGCGCCTCGGCGCCAACGTCACGGCCACCGACGTGCGCCCGGAGGTGAAGGAGCAGATCGAGAGCGTGGGCGGGAAGTACGTCGGCATCGAGCTCAAGGAGAGCGCCGCGGCCGGCGGGGGGTATGCCAAGGAGCTGTCGGAGGAGGACCGCGCGCGGCAGCGCGAGATCCTGGCCGCGCAGGTGGCCCAGTCGGATGTAGTGCTCACCACCGCGCTCATCGGTGGCGTCTTCGCGCCCCGGCTGGTCACGGCGGAGATGGTGCGGGCCATGCGGCCGGGGGCCGTCATCGTCGACCTGGCGGCCGACGGCGGTGGCAACTGCGAGCTCAGCCAGCCCGGGAAGACCGTGACCGTGGGTGGCGTGAGCATCCTCGCGCCGCTTAACCTGCCGGCTTCCATGCCGTTCCACGCCAGCCTCCTGTTCTCCCGCAACCTCACCGCGTTCGTGCAGGCGTTCACCAAGGATGGCGCCTTCCGGCTCGAGCCGGGCGACGACATCCAGCAGGGGGCACTCATTACCCAGTCCGGCGAGGTCCGCCACGCGCGGACCCGCGAGGCGCTCGCCAAGGAGGGCACATGATTCCGACCGAGGCCGCGGCCGCGGCCCCGCCCCCCGATATCTGGTCCCAGCTCTACGTCTTCGTCCTGGCCTCCTTCATCGGGCTGGGCGTGATCCGCCGGGTCTCGCGGCTGCTGCACACGCCGCTGATGTCGATCACCAACGCCATCTCCGCCATCGCGGTCGTCGGCTCGATCATCGTGACCGGGTCGGACTACCCGCCCGGGATCCGGCTGCTGGGCGCGGTGGCGCTGTTCGCGTCCATGACCAACATCGTCAGCGGCTTTCTCATCACCGACCGCATGCTGAAGATGTTCAAGACCGACCGGAAGCCGGGTGAGGGCGGCCCCTCATGAGCTACGGCTTCGTCCAGCTCTCCTACATCATCGCGACGGCGCTGTTCGTCCTCGCGCTGCACTGGATGAACGCCCCGGCCACCGCCCGGCGCGGCGTCTTCGCGGGCGTGGCGGGAATGACGCTCGCGGTGGCCGCCACCTGGGCCGAGCCGGTGGTGGTGCACCACGGCTGGATCATCATCGCGCTGCTGGCGGGCGTCGCGGTCGGCGTCCCTCTGTCACTGGTGCCGCTTACCGCGGTGCCCCAGCGGACGGCGCTGTCGCACGCCTTCGGCGGCCTCGCGGCCGGGCTGGTGGGGACGGCCAAGTACTACCTGTGGTTCGGCGAAGGGCCGGAGAACCTCACGGCCTACCGGATGGTCGCCATCATCGTGGAGATCATCCTCGGTTTCCTGACGTTCACCGGCAGCCTCATGGCCACCGGCAAGCTGCAGGAGGTGAAGTGGATCCCGCAGCGGCCGGTGACGTATCCGCTGCAGAACGTCACCAACTTCGCCCTCCTGGCCATCGCGGTGGTAACCGGCGTGGCGCTCATCCTGCACCCTGCCGCCGCGTGGGCGCCGGCGGTCTTCCCGGTCATCATCGTGCTGGCGCTGGTGTTCGGTGTGCTGCTGATCCTCCCGATCGGCGGCGCCGACATGCCGACGGTGATCGCCATCCTCAACGCCTATGCCGGCCTCTCCGCCGTGGCGATGGGCTTCGTGCTGGACAACAAGCTCCTCATCACCGCGGGCGCGCTCGACGGCTCCAGCGGGCTCATCCTCGCCATCATCATGTGCAAGGCGATGAACCGCTCGTTCGCCAACGTGCTGTTCGGCGCCTTTGGCCAGGTCCAGCAGGCCAAGGCGTCGGGCGAGGAGAAGGTCTACAAGGCGGAGACCATCGAGGGCGCGGCGCAGGTGCTGGAGCAGGCCAACCTGGTCGTGATCATCCCGGGGTACGGGATGGCGGTGGCGCAGGCGCAGCACAAGGTCCGGGAGCTGTACGACCAGCTCAAGAAGCGGGGGATCACGGTCAAGTTCGCCATCCACCCGGTGGCCGGGCGGATGCCGGGGCACATGAACGTGCTCCTGGCCGAGGCCGACATCCCGTACACCGATCTGGTCGAGATGGACGAGATCAATTCCGACATGCCCCAGTGCGACGTGGCGCTGGTGGTGGGCGCCAACGACGTCGTGAACCCGGCGGCCCGCACCGAGAAGACCAGCCCGATCTACGGGATGCCGATCATCGACGCCGACCGGGCCCGCACGGTGTTCGCCATCAAGCGGAGCAAGAACCCGGGGTTCGCGGGGATCGACAACGAGCTGTACTTCTCGGACAAGACCTGGATGCTGTTCGGCGACGCCAAGAACGTGCTGGGGGAGCTGGTGAAGCAGCTTTCGGGGGGCAGTGGCATGCATTGACGGGGGCCTCGCCACGTAGCACGTACCGCTACTACTACGAATTTGGCATGCTCCCGCCCACCGACCGTACCACCCCCGCTAGAACTGCGCAACTACCCATCCTGCATTATTTTAGCTAAGGTGTTGATTTTTCGCATCTTAGGCGATATATTGGCGCGTCTCAAATCTGGTCGGTCCCAGTTTCCTTGGCGGATATACTGTGCGGGGACGGGAGTCCTGTGAGGAGGAGTACAGCGTGACCATGAAGGCCCGTGCCAAGCGTCGCCCGGTGCGACCGGCGCAAATCGCTCGTGCAATCGATGAGGGCCGCGAGAGTCTCGACCTCTACCTCGATGAGATCAGCAGAGTGCCTCTCCTCAATCGCGAGGAGGAGATGGAGCTCGCCCGCAAGGCGTTCAAGGGCAACGTGGCCGCCCAGGAGAAGCTGGCGCGCCACAACGTTCGCTTCGTCGTCTCGGTGGCCAAGAAGTTCCAGAACCGCGGGGTGCCGCTGGTCGATCTGATCGGCGAGGGCAACCTCGGGCTCATGACGGCCGCCCGCAAATTCGACCCCGACCGGGGTGTCAAGTTCATCTCCTACGCGGTCTGGTGGATTCGGCAGGCGGTCCAGGCCGCCATCGCACGCCACGGCCGGCCGGTACGGGTGCCGCTCAACCGCACGGCCGACCTGAGCCGTCTCGGCCGCACCACCACGCTGCTCAAGGACCGCTTGGGCCGGATGCCGACCACCGAGGAGCTCGCCCGCGCCACCGGGCTCACGGTCGAAGCCGTCCGCTCGCTCAGCGCACTCAATTCCGAGGCCGTCCGCCTCGACCACCCCACGCGGGATGGCGAGGGCAACGAGCGCATCGAGCGGTTTACCAGCGGGGAGCAGGAAAGCACCGACATGAGCACCATGGCCAACAGCCAGACGAGCGACATCGAGGCCGCCCTGGCCGCGCTGCCGCCGCGGGATGCCAAGGTGCTCCGGCTCTATTTCGGCCTGGACGACGGTAACAGCCGCACGCTCGAAGAAATCGGCCGCATGATGGGCGTCACCCGGGAGCGTATCCGCCAGCTCCGCGACCGCGCCCTCCTCCGCCTCCGCGAAGGCGAAACCGGCGACCGGCTCCGCGATCTCGTAGCCTGAGACGCGGCCTCCCGTAAATGCCCGATCGCCCCTCGAATGTCTCCGGGGGGCGTTTGGTTTTGGTATTCACCACTTTGGTATTCACCACAGAGACACGGAGGGCACAGAGAAAAACAACAAAAGCTGTTATGGTCTCCGTGTACCTCCGTGCCTCTGTGCCTCTGTGGTGAATCGGATCCCGGACGAGCTCCGGTGCCTATTCACCACGGCCGTCTACCCCGCGATCGCGGCCGTTCCCGATCTCACCCCCCCGACCGCAGAAACTGCCGCAACACGCGCTGCAGGATCCCGCCGTGCCGATAGTAGTCCAGCTCCACCTCCGAGTTGAGCCGGACGACCGCCTGGAAGACGGTCTCCTTGCCGGACTCATCCCGCGCCGTCACCGTGACCGTGCCGCCCGGCGCGAGGCCGTTCGCGATCCCCATGATGCTGAAGGTCTCGCTGCCCGTCAGACCCAGCGACTTGCGGTCAGTCCCCGGCTGGTAGGCCAGGGGCAGCACGCCCATTCCCACCAGGTTGCTCCGGTGGATCCGCTCGTAGCTCTCGGCGATGATCGCCCGGACGCCCAGGAGGGCGGGACCCTTGGCCGCCCAGTCGCGGCTCGACCCGGTGCCGTATTCCTTTCCCGTGAGAATGATTAGCGGCGTACCCGCCGCCTGGTAGCGCATGGCCGCGTCGTAGATCGAGATCACCTCGCCACTGGGGAGATGAAGCGTCCAGTTTCCCTCCCGCCCAGGCGTGAGCGCGTTGGCGATGCGCACGTTGCCGAACGTGCCGCGCATCATCACCTCGTGGTTCCCGCGGCGTGACCCGAAGGTGTTCCAGTCCACCTGCTCCACCCCGTGCTCCCGGAGGTACCGGGCCGCCGGACCGCTCTTCGGGATCGACCCCGCCGGCGAGATGTGGTCGGTCGTGACCGAATCGCCCAGAACGGCGAGCACCCGCGCGCCTTCGATGTCCCGAAGTGGCGGCGGCTCGGGCGGCAGGTCCCGGAAGAACGGCGGCTCCTGGACGTACGTCGAGGCGGGGTCCCAGGCGTAGCGGCGTCCCTCGGGCACCGGCAGCTCCTTCCAGGTCTCGTCGCCCTCGAACACCGAGCCGTAG
>JAICLE010000041.1 GCA_025927545.1 Gemmatimonadales bacterium | reverse complement strand
TTCCTTGTGCGGGTACGGCAAGGATTTACACCACCCAGCCCTGCACCGGCGGGCTCGCCTCAGGACGAGCGGGAAGCGATCAGCGCCATCGGCCTCATCCGCGCCGCCCGCCAGGCCGGCAGCAGCGCACCCGCAAGTGCGGCTGCCACGAGCATGCCGCCGAATCGTGAGACGGTGGACGCGCTCCACGGATCGAGGCCGGGAGCAACGCGTGAGAGCTCGCCCCAGAGCGGCCAGCCGAACCAGAGGCCGGCGGCGACACCGGCCACGCCCACCCCCAGCGCACGAACGAGCACGAAGCGGAGCAGATCGCGCCGGCGCGCGCCCACCGCACGCCGCACCCCGAGCTCGCCAAGCAGGGAGCGAACCCAAAGATTCATGAGGGCGAAGGCCCCGATCACGGCCATGCCGAGCATCGCCCACCCCTCCATCGCGAACGCCCGGCCGAACCACACGAGCGGCGCGGTGTCGGCAACGCGGCGCGAGGACTCGCGCTGCCCTGCGGGGACGGGCGTTCGTGAGCCGAGTGCGGCCTGAAGCACGGCTCGGACGTCACGGCTCAGCTCGCGGCGGCGAGGCGCTCGAACCAGCAGCTCCGCCGATCGCGGCGGATGCTGGAGAACGCTCAGATAGACGGTATACCGGGGCTGCAGCGCGCCGCCGAGTCCGACGGGTCGAGGATCGTCGACGACCCCGACGACCGTCGACCAGCCCGCTCCGCCATCGCCCGCCCTGATGCGCCGGCCGATCGGCTTCCCGCCCTCGAACTCTCGAACTGCCAGGCTCCGGCTCACCACGGCGACGCGCGGCGCACCCGGGCCGTCGGCCGCCGTAATTCCTCGCCCCGCGACCACGTGGACGCCCAGGAGCCGAAAGGTGTCCGCACTCACGAACTGGTAGGTGGCGGGCTTCACGTGCCACCGAAGCCATATGCCGCTTTCCGAACAACGGCCGCAGTCGGTCGTGACGAAGCTCACGGAGCCCAGTCCCGAGAGCGTGCCCGGACTGGTCAGGCTGACCGAGTCGAACCCGCGCGCCTCGAGCCGCTGGAGGAGTCCGGCGTAGCGCGTTGTGCGATCGGCCGGCCTGCTCTGGGACAGCGCAATCGGGAAGACCATTCCATCGTTGGACGCGGTGGCGCCCGGCGCCAGCAATGCAGCGACGTGACTCCCCACGAGCCCGCTCGCGGTCAGGGCGATGAGGCTCACCCCGAGCTGGAAAGCCATCGGCGCGACCGGCAGCCGGACGTGGGCCTCCGCTTCCGTGAGCCGGCGCCGTGGGAAGATTACGGGGAAGAGAGACGCCGCCATGACAACCATTGCGAGCGCGAGGACCGCTGCCGCGCTCAACGCGGGCGTACCCGGCCGGATCGGACCCGGCCACGATCCCGCGCGAAGCCGCGCGACCACGAGGCCGGCCGCTATTCCCGTCACGAGACCTCCCAGCACGAGTAGCGCGCCTTCGAGGAGCGCGGAGCCCAGCAGCGCCCGGCGGCTCGCGCCTACCGCACGCTGGACGGCCATGGCGGCGGCACGCTCCGACTCTTGCGCCATCGAGAGGGCCAGCATCGTCACCGCGGCCACCGCGAGCGTCGCCGCCGTGACCTGCAGGAGCAGGGCCGCGAGCGTGTCCACCGCCTCCTGTCGTATGTCGGCGGGTGAGCGGACCATCGTGCTCCACGGGAGGCCCAGGTCCCCTCCCGGAATCGGAACGAGCGCGAGCCCCGGCTGCAGACCACCCGCCGATGGACGGAACAGGCTCGTTACCGGAAGGATCACGGCCAGTGCCACGGCCGCGGTGGCGACGACGAGCGCGGAAGCCTTCCCGTAGGTGCGAAGCGCACGGAGTGCCGACGGCCATGAGTTCGTCAGAAGGCCGGCCCGTCTTGGTGGACGGGATCATCCAGCAGAATGGCCCGCACCGTTGCGCCCTCCGGCGTCTCGAACTGTCCTTCCGGAATCACCAGCAGAGCGTTCGCCAGCACCATCGAGGTGAGGATCCCCGACCCCTGCGGCCCCGTGAGCCGCGCCTCGGGCCCCTCTGGCGTCTCGCGCACGACCGCACGCAGGAAGTGCTGCAGCTTCGGCCGGAGGCTGACCGGTTCCGCCAGCCGCACCGGCACGCTCCGCCGGAACGGCAGCGGGTGTCCACACATCTTCCGGATGGCGGGACGGACGAACAGTTCGAACGTCACCATCGTGCTCACCGGGTTTCCCGGCAGCCCGATCCACGGAATCGCCCCGAGGAGCCCGAACCCTACCGGTGCCCCCGGTCGCATGCGGAGCTTCCAGAACCGCTGCTCGGCGCCGAGCTCCTCGAGCACCGGGCGGAGATAGTCGTGCTCGCCCACGCTGATGCCCGCGGTAGTGACGAGCAGGTCGCAGTCGAGCGCCCGCGTCAGGTGCTCGCGCAGGCTCGCGGGCGTGTCGCGCGCGATGCCAAGGTTGACGGGCTCGCCGCCGGCCCGGCGCACCAGGGCGGTCAAGGTGTGAGTGTTGCTGCTCGCCGTCTTCCGGCCGCTCAGGATCTCCTCGGGCTGGTCCACGTCCACGATCTCGTCGCCGCTTCCGAGGATGGCCGCGCGCGGGCGGCGGTAGACGAGCGGGTGCGACACGGCGAGCGAGGCCAGCACGCCGAGCGGCGCGGGCCCGAGCTCGGTCCCCGACCGGAGCACGGTGGCACCGCGGCGGATATCCTCGCCGGTTCGGCGGAAGTTGACGCCCACGTCCCGGTCCCGGACGATCGTCACCAGGTCCACGCCGTAATCCGTGTCCTCCTGCCGGATCACGCTGTCGGCGCCCTCGGGCAGCGGCGCGCCGGTGAAGATGCGGGCCGCTTCGCCCGGCCCGAGCGCGCGCGCGGGAAAAGCACCGGCCGCGATCTGCTCCACCACCCGGAGCCGCACCGGCCGCTCCTCGGAGGCGCCCCGTACGTCCTCGCCGCGCGCGGCGTAGCCGTCCATGGCGGAGTTGGTCCAGGCGGGGATGTCGAGCGGGCTCACCACGTCGTCGGCCAGCACGCTGTCGAGCGCGTCGTCGAGCGGGAGCCGGAGGGCGGGCTGCCGGCGCACCTCGGCGACGATGCGGCGCGCCGCCTCGCCGGCGGTGAGCGGCGCGCTCATGCCTCGATCGCCTGCGCGCGCTCCTGCGTCAGCGTGGCGAGGAGCTGGAGCCACATGGTGTCCTGGAAGCGGACAACCTTGCAGTCCGCGTGGAAGTCGAGATCGTCGGTGACGATCGCCGCCCACTGCGACGCCTCGGGGGAGTCAGGATCGTAGAGCGGAGGGGCGCCCAGTGACGGGCGGTACACCTCGATCTTGGGGAGCGGCGCCCGCTTGTAGCCCTCGGCCAGAACGAGGTCGGCGTCGGCCAGATAGCGGCGCGCGAGCGCGATGGGATCGTACTCGTCGGGCGTGCGCTCGAACAGGACCCGCAGGTCGGGTGTGGCAAGGAGCACGCGCTCCGCGGGCCCCTCGCGGAAATGGCGCCAGCTATCGGAGCCCTCGCGGTCCACGTCGGCGGGATGGTGGCCGTGCTTGATCGTCATCACCCGCTCGCCGCGCCGCGCCAGCTCGCGCGCGAGCGCCACGGTGAGCGTCGTCTTCCCCGCGTTCTTCCGGCCGATTATCGAGAGGATGCGTGTCGCCGCCACAGTCCGTCCGCGCGCGCGAGCTCGTCCGCGGTGTTGACGTTGAAAAAGAGCAGCTCCGGATCGCCGAGGCCACGGATGACCGACAGAGGGAGGATACCGAGACTGATGCGCGGGTGGAAGCCGATGGCGCGCAGGTCGCCGGCGTCGAGGCTCGCGGCGATGGCGTCCCGGCAGGCCGGGCCATACGCGGCGCAGAGCGGCTCGACCCCGCGGCGCCCGCCGCTCTCGGGCAGCATGGCGTCGTGCATGGCGAGCCCGTCCGCCAGGGCGCGCACCAGCGGCGCCGACACGAACGGCATGTCCCAGGCGATGGCGACCACCGGGGCCGGCGCCTCCACCACCGCCGTGTAGATGCCGCCCAGCGAGCCGAGGCCCGGCCGTACGTCGGCCACGACGCGGAGGTCGGGGCGCCAGTCACGGGCCCCTGCCGCGTTGGCCACCAGCAGGGGCGGCTCGCCCAGCGCCTCGGTGAGCGTGGCGACCAACCGGTCGAGGATCCGCTCGCCCCCGACGGATTCCAGCCCCTTGGGGCGACCGCCGAACCGGGTCGCGCCGCCGCCAGCGAGGATGGCCCCGCGCGGCCGGTCGCCGCTCAGTACCGTCTCCCCGGCCGCCGCTCGAGGATCACGTCGAGCCCGACGATGAGCGAGAACAGATTCTTGTACGCCGTCTTGTGCGGGGGCACCTCGCCCCGGTCCGCATCCGGGCCGGTCACGCGCTGAATGCCGAGGATGTTGTCCCGGATCTCCCAGCGGAGGTGATAGGCCCGGCCCACCGCGATCGTGGTCCCCACCCCCAGGGTGAACGCGGGTCGGAGCCGCGTGCCCTTCTGCGGGTCGTCGTAGATGGTGAAGTCGGCGCCGGCGGCGTCTTCCGCCACCAGCAGCAGCGGACTCTGGTTGTTGATCAGGAGCCCCACGCCGGCCCGCGCGAACGGGGAGATGAACTCGACCGGGGCAATCCGGTAGACGATCCCGGCCGAGAGGGCCACTGCCGCCGCGGAGCGGTCCAGCTCGGGGAGCGAGTTGCAGCGCTGCTGGTTGAGCGCCGACATGACGGGCGGGCGCAGCCCGCACGCGTCTTCGTAGCCCAGGCCCAGGAGCATCCCTTCGCCGGTGATGCCGAGGTGCTTTCCCTTGAAGTACGTGGCGGAGAAGGCTGCCCCGAGCGTGCGCTTGACGCTCCGGGACAGGATGAAATGATCGGTCAGGCCGCTGCCGCCGGCGGAGAGATCGGTGATCGGCTGGTCGGCGACCGACCAGATCCCGCCGCCGTCGATGTAGGCGCCCGAGATGGTGAAGACGAGCGTCGGCCGGTCGCGCGTGGCCTGGGCCGCGGCCCGTGTCCCGTACACGGCGACCAGCGCCGCCGCCGCGATGGCTGCCTCTCGGATCCGCATCAGCCCCCCAGGGAGTGGTGGTCCACGGCCAGGCAGCGGTCCATCACGACCGCGATCCCTTCGGCCTCGAGCCGGCGAGCGGCGGCATCATCCCGGATGCCGAGCTGCATCCACACGAGTCGGGGACGGACCGCGAGCACGTCATCCATCAGCGCCGCGACGTACTCCGAGCGCCTGAAGATGTTCACGATGTCGATCGGACCCGTGGCCGCAGCCGCGCCGAGGCTGGGCTGCACCGGTTCGCCCAGGATGACGCTGCCGGTGGGACGAACCGGAATGATGGTGTAGCCCGCCCGCTGGAGATAGGCCGCCACGCCGTGGCTCGGCCGCTCGGGTTTCGGGCTCAGTCCGACGACAGCGATCCGGCGGGCCGTGCGGAGTATCTCCCCGATGCGCGCCCGGTCAGCGGGCATCGGGCGTCCCGGCGCCGTGCTGGTGGGGCGATCCGCTCACCGCCCGACCCACGAGCACCATCCCGCTCCGCCGAGCGATCTCGATCGCCAGCGTGGACGGCACCGACGGCGTCGCCACCCAGTTGACGCCCGCGCGGGCGGCCTTGAATGCGAGCTCCGCCGAGATCCGCCCGGTGACGAGGAGGCCGAGCCCCCGGGCCTCGCGGCCCGCCAGGAGCGCGCCGCCGATCGCCTTGTCGACCGCGTTGTGCCGGCCGATATCCTCGGCGTGGGACAGCAGCGCCGCGTCGGCCCCGGCCTCGAGCCCGGCGGGATCGACCAGCGCCGCCGCGTGGATCCCGCCGGTGTCCTTGTACCGCTCGCCGCGGGCGAAGAGGGCCTTGAACAGCGCCCGGAGCTGCTCGGGCTCGGGCGGCAAGCCGCGCGGCGGTCGAGCCTCGACCGTGGCGGGCTCGGCCAGGAACGTGGAGACGGCGCCGCAGCCCGACGCCAACACAGGCCGCCGCCCCTCCGCGTTCACCGCCTCCACGCGGGCGACGGGCACGTCGGCCCAGAAGCCGAGATCGGTGGCACAGGGGCGCAGATGCACTTCCTCGAGCGAGTCGATGTAGCCCTCGCCGTGCAGCCAGCCGATCGCCAGCTCCTCGAGCATCTCGGGCGTGCACATCCAGGTGACGGCCGGCCGGCCGTTCACCTCGAGCCAGACCGGGACCTCTTCGACCACGGCGAGCTCGGACATGCGCCCGCTGCGTTTGGCGGGACGGATCAGCTCAGGGGAGTCCGGTGCAGTCGGCATAGAGCGTGGGGTCCTCCAGAATGCGTACGCGCTCGAGCACCACGCCGGCGGGAAGACGGGGCGCCACGCGGGCGAAAACGTCGGCGGCGATCGCTTCGCAGGTGGGGAGCATGCCGCCTTCGGCAAACGCCGGGATGTCGCGGTTGAGGTGCTTCCCGTCCAGCCGGGCGACCACCTCCGCGTCCAGCAGCCGGTCGAGCGCCACCAGGTCCATGACCATCCCGTGCGATGCGGCGATGGGCCCGCGCACCGTCACGATGCAGCGGTAGTCGTGGGCGTGCCCGGCGGGGTCGGACAGCGGGCCGAATGCTTCGCGGTTCCGGGCCGCCGACCATTCCGGGCGCGCCAGGTGATGACGTGCGTGGAAGCCCACCACCCGGGAAAGCGAGGCGAGCATCGTCAGGGAGAGAACGAGTAGCCGAGCCCCACCTGCAGCCACGAGCTGGTGGTCCACTCGCTCAGCCGGCCGTCGGTGATCACGGCATTGGAGTTGTCCGGCGGCGTGCCCGGCTGGAGCACGGGCTCGGCCTGGAACGTCGTCGGATACTTGAGCTTCCAGAACGTCGCCCGGGCCTCGCCCCGGATGTGGAGGCGGTCGGTGAGGAAGACGCGCACGCCGGCAGTGGGGGCCAGATAGATCTTGCGCCCGAACTCGAACCGGCTGGTGTCGGCCGGCGTCCCGCTTGGAAAGGTGAGCCCGACGCCGGTGCCGACGAACGGCGCCACGCCGTGCCACGACTTGCCGCCGGTGAGATTGAACTGGAGGTTGACCTCGACGAAGCTGACCGTCTGCTGCACCGGCCCCGACACCCGGTCGGCGAGCGCCACGAACGGATCCACGATCAGCCGCTGGAGGTCGGCGCGGGCGAAGCCGAGGCCGAACTGGATGGTGGAGCCGGCGCGCAGATCGTAGTGGAAGCCGTACACCGTCCCGCTGTGCGGCGCGATGCCGAACTCGCCGCCGTCGCCGCCGAAGTGGCCGACGAGAGCGGTGAAGGCGTGGCCCTTCCGGATATCGTGGTACGGCGAGGAGGAGGGCGCGTGGCCCACCTGCGCGGCCAGGGCGGCGGGGAGGCTCAGCAGCGCGAGCAGGCCGAGCGCGCACGCGAGCCTGGTCCCACCCACACTCGAGCTCCCCATGCGCACCCTCACGATTGAATGGGCCGTCACGGCACACAGTCCCGCAGATCCCGCCCGGTCATCTCGCCGGGCGGGGCGATGCCGAGCAGGTTGAGCACGGTCGGGGCGACGTCGCGGAGCGAGCCGCCGCCGCGAAGCGCGCTGGCGCCCGCCCGGACCGCGACCAGCGGCACCGGATTGGTGGTATGCGCGGTGTGCACCCCGCCGGTGAGCGGATCGATCATCATCTCGCAGTTGCCGTGATCGGCCGTGATGAGGACGCTGGAGCCCGCCCGCTCCGCGCTCGCCAAAACGCGCTCGAGGCACGCGTCCACGGTTTGCACCGCCTTCAGCACCGCCGGCAGCACCCCCGTGTGCCCGACCATGTCCGCGTTGGCGTAGTTACAAAGGAGGAAGTCGTGCGAGCCGTCCTCGATCGTGCGGCAGAGCGCGTCGGTGATGCCCCGCGCGCTCATCTCGGGCGCCAGGTCGTACGTGGCCACCCGCTGGGACGGAATGAGGCAGCGCTCCTCTCCCGGGTACGGCGGCTCGTAGCCGCCGTTGAAGAAGTAGGTGACGTGCGGATACTTCTCCGTCTCCGCCGTGCGGAACTGCGTGCGGCCCTGGTCCGCCAGCACTTCGGCCAGGATCCGCGCGAGACTGAATGGGGGGAACGCCTGCGGCAGCCGGAAGGTCTGATCGTACTGCGTCATGGTGACGCAGGCGAGTTTGGGGCGGTCCCCCCGGTCGAATTCGTCGAACCCCTCGGCGGCCAGGGCGCCCACGATCTGCCGCATGCGGTCGCTGCGATAGTTGAAAAAGAGGACCCCGTCGCCCTCCCGCATGGTAGCCACGGGAGCGCCGCCGCGGTAATGCACCAGCGGGCGGATGAACTCGTCGGTTTCGCCTCGCTGATAGGCGGCCTGCACCGCGAGCACCGGATGCTCCACCGGCGCTCCGATGCCGTGCACCATCGCGTCGTAGGCCAGCCGGGTGCGCTCCCACCTCCGGTCCCGGTCCATTCCGAAGTACCGGCCTGTCAGGGTGGCGATGTCCACCTTCGCGCCCGCGATCCGCCGCATGTCGAGCAGGAGCGTCCGGACCACCTCCGCGCCCAGCGTGGGGGCGGAGTCGCGGCCGTCGAGGAAGCCATGGATTGCGATCGCGGGCACGCGCTGGCGGATCCCGAGCTCGACGCAGGCCAGGAGGTGCCGGTCCAGCGCGTGGACCCCTCCGGGGCCGAGCAGGCCGACCAGGTGAAGCGTGCCGCCGGTGTCCCGGAGCCCCGCGCACAGCTCCACCAGGGCCGGAATCCGGTAGAATTCGCCGCTCTGGATGCTCTGGGAGATCCGCACCAGGTCCTGCGGCACCACGCGGCCCGCGCCGAGGTTGAGATGGCCCACCTCGCTATTGCCCATCTGTCCCCTGGGCAGCCCGACCGCCAGCCCGCTCGCGTCGAGCAGGGTCCGGGGGTAGCTCTCCCACAGCCGGTGCCACACCGGCGTGGCGGCCAGCTCGATTGCGTTCCCCTCGCGCTCGGACCGGTACCCCCAGCCGTCCAGGACGATCAGGACGACCCGGTCCCGGCCGGTGCCGTTTGACATGAGTCTCCGCGTGTTCTACAATGCCGGACTGTGAGTTACGCGCCGCAATCTAGTCCGGGGCTGCTTCGCCTTCCAGCCTGTGCGCTCGCGCTCTGCCTCGCGTTCGCGGCTCCCGCGGGAGCGCAGGAGGAACAGGCTCTCACCGCGCCCGCCAGTCTGCATCGGGATCCCGAGGGAGAACCGCTCGTTTCGCTGCCGGCCGGCGCCGAGGTCGAAACCGGCCGGGTGCGTGGCGGCTGGCACCAGGCCACGGTCGAGGGCTGGATCTACACCGAGTCCACCGATCCTACCCGACGGGACGGCTTCGATCTCGTGGTCACGCCAGACGACGGCGAGAACCTCCGCCGTACGCCCAACGGTCCCGTGGTGGGCCGGGTCCGCGAGGGGACGCTGCTCGAGCGGGTGGCCCAGAAGGGCCAGTGGACCCGGGTCCGGCGGAAAGGGTGGATTCCAAGGAAGGCCATCGCGGGCGCCGAGGTCCAGCAGCCTGCCGCCAAGGCGCAGAAGCCGGTCACGCCCAAGTCACGCCCCGCGACTCCGGTCGCCGCGCCGGCTGCCCCGCCGGCCGATGCGCCGGCCGACGCCGAGCGGATCCAGACTTCCCGCGAGATTACCCTCGGCGCGGCGGCGGAAGGTGGCACGCTGGGGACGCTCGGGAGCGGCACCCCCGCCCGCGTCATTGCCCGCTCGGGCGATCGGGTAAAAGTGCAGGTCGAGGGCTGGATTCCGGCCGATGCCGTGGCCCCGACAGATGGCGGCGCCATGGTCGGCGTCAGCGCGGCCGAGGTGCGCACCGAGCCGGACAAGTTCGTGGGACAGACGGTGGAGTGGCGGGTCCAGCTCATCGCCGTCCAGCGCGCGGACGAGCTGCGCGCCGAGATGCCGCCCGGTCAGCCCTATCTGCTCACCCGTGGGCCGCTCCCCGAGCCGGGTTTCGTCTACGTGAGCATCCCGGCGGACCGGATGGCGGAGTTCGAAGCGCTGCCGCCGCTGCACGAGCTGGTGCTCCGGGTGGCCGTCCGGGCGGCGCGCAGCAGGTTCCTCACCACGCCGGTCACGGAGCTGGTGTCGGTGGTATCCGGACTGGACGGAAGGTAGGCGGGCGATGAACGACTTGCTCAGGCAGCGCATCGGCCGGCTGCTCGACTCGCTGGACGACGGGCACGGCTACCAGATCCTCGACTACATCGAGTTCCTCGACAGCAAGTACGCGGCGCGTGCCCGGCCGACCGGCATCCTGGCGAAGATCACCGAGACGGTCGAGGACACCATGCGGGCCGGCAAGCTGCCCATCCAGGCCATCAGCGGGACGATGGGCCTGATGGACAGCGCGACGCGGGTGATGAAGGGCCTCGCGGCCGCCGGACAGGCGGTCGTGGAGGAGGCGGTGAAGGCGGCGGAGACTACGTCGCATCCGCCGGAACCGGACCAACAGGGATAGCACCCCAACCTCCGAATTCGCGGCAACCCATGGCCGTTCCGACCGAGACCTCGGCGGGCAGTCGCACCACCACGCCGCCGTCCGAGTTCATCCGCGGCATCGGTCCGCTGGCGGCGATCTCGCTGGTGGTGGGCTCGATGATCGGCTCCGGCATCTTCATCGTGCCGGCCGACATGGGGCGTCAGATCGGGCCCTGGGGCCCGGGCGCGCTGCTCCTGGTGTGGGTCATTACCGGCGCCATGACCGTGACTGGCGCCCTGGCCTACGCCGAGCTCGCGGCGATGATGCCCCGGGCAGGCGGGCAGTACGTCTTCCTCAGAGAGGGGCTCTCGCCGCTCGCGGGGTTCCTCTACGGCTGGACCCTCTTCGCCGTGATCCAGACCGGCACCATCGCGGCGGTGGCGGTGGCGTTCGCCAAGTTCCTGAGCATCCTGGTGCCGGCGGTCGGCCCGGACGTCTTCCTGCCGCTCGGCCACATCCGGCTGCCCGGCGCCGCGGAGGCGATCCAGCTCGGGCTCTCGCCGCAGCGGGTGGTGGCGATCCTCATGATCGCGCTGCTCACCGGCACCAACATGCTCGGCGTCACGCTGGGCGCGGCCATCCAGACGCTGTTCAGCGTGGTCAAGGTCGGCGCGCTCGCGGCGCTCGTGCTCATGGGCCTCACGCTGTTCCGGCAGCCCGACATCGCGGCGGCCAACTTCGGCAATCTCTGGGGGACGGGACAGTGGTCGCTCGCCCTGGTGCCGGCGATCGGCGCGGCCATGGTCGGCTCGCTCTTCGCGAGCGACGCCTGGAACAACGTCACCTTCGCCGCGGCCGAGGTGCAGAACCCGAGCCGGAACCTCCCGCGTGCGCTCGCCATCGGCACCGGGACGGTGAGCCTGCTGTACGTGCTCGCCAACGTCGCCTACCTCAACGTGCTTCCGTTCACTGGAGATCCGGCCGGCACCGACGTGCTCACCCGCGGGCTCCAGTACGCCGCGCAGGACCGGGTGGGGACCGCGGCGGTCGAGGTGGTGCTCGGCGCCGGCGCCGCCACGGTCATGGCCGTGGCCATCATGCTCTCGACCTTCGGCTGCAACAACGGCCTCATCCTGTCGGGCCCGCGGGTGTACTACGCCATGGCCCGGGACAACCTGTTCTTCCACCGTGCCGGCACCCTGCACCCCACCTGGCGCACCCCGATCGCCGGGCTCGTGGCCCAGGCGGTCTGGGCGTCGGTGCTCTGCGTCAGCGGCACGTACGGACAGCTCCTTGACTACGTGATCTTCGCCGCGCTGGTGTTCTACTTCCTGACCACGCTCGCGCTCTTCCGCCTCCGCCGCACCCGGCCGGAGCTGCCGCGGCCGGTCAAGGCGTTCGGCTACCCGGTGCTGCCGGCGCTCTACCTGCTCGCCGTGGGCGCGCTCATGGTCATCCTGCTGTTCGCCAAGCCGCTGTATACCTGGCCGGGACTGCTGATCGTCGCGAGCGGCATCCCGGTGTACCTGCTCTGGCGGAGGAGCGCCTCCTGAGGCACTCCGGCGCGCTTGATTTCCCGTGAATCGCGCTCTACACTTCGTGATGGAACCGCTCATGCGATCACTCCGCGCCCTCCCGTGACCACGAGCGCATGAGCGTCATCCGCACCAGGCCCGCCCTCACCTTCGACGACGTCCTCCTCGTGCCGAGGTATTCGGCGGTTCATCCGCGCGACGTCTCCACCGGCAGCCGCTTCACCCGCACCATCTCGCTGAACATCCCGCTCATTTCCGCCGCCATGGATACGGTCACCGAAGCCGACATGGCCATCGCCATGGCGCGCGCCGGCGGCATCGGGGTGCTGCACAAGAACATGACCCCCGAGCGCCAGGCGGCCGAGGTGGACCGGGTCAAGCGGAGCGAGAGCGGCATGATCCTCAATCCGATCACGCTCGGGCCCGACCGCCCGCTCCGCGAGGCCTACCAGTTGATGCGGCGGTTCAAGATCTCGGGCGTTCCGATCGTGGACGGCACCGGCCGGCTCATCGGGATCATCACCAACCGGGATCTGCAGTTCGAGCGCAACCTCGACCAGCCGATCCGCGAGGCCATGACCCGCGAGAACCTGGTCACCGCTCCCGTCGGCACCAGCCTGGACGATGCCGAGCGGATCCTCGCCCGGCACCGGATCGAGAAGCTGCCCGTGGTGGATGCGGAGGGTGTGCTCAAGGGCCTCATCACCGTCAAGGACATCTTCAAGCGCCGGGAGCATCCCAACGCCAACAAGGATCAGCACGGCCGGCTCCGGGTGGCCGCGGCGGTGGGCGGCGGCCAGGACGCGACGGACCGGGCACGCCGGCTGGTCGATGCCGGCGTGGACGTGCTCATCGTCGACTCGGCCCACGGCCACAGCGAGGGCGTGCTCCGCACCGTGAGTCAGCTCCGCGAGGCGTTCACCGACGTGCAGCTCGTCGCGGGCAACGTCGCCACCGAAACGGGAGCGCGCGAGATGGTGCGGCGCGGGGTGGACGCCGTGAAGGTCGGGATCGGGCCGGGGAGCATCTGCACCACGCGCGTCGTCACCGGCGTCGGCGTGCCGCAGGTCACTGCCATCATCGACGCGCTCCGTGGCGCGGAGGACGTGCCCATCATTGCCGACGGCGGCATCAAGTACTCGGGCGACGTCGTGAAGGCGCTCGCCGCCGGCGCGTCCTCCGTGATGATGGGCTCGATGCTGGCCGGCACCGAGGAGAGCCCGGGCGAATCGGTCCTCGCCGAAGGCCGGCGCTTCAAGATGATCCGCGGGATGGGGAGCCTGTCCGCCATGCAGGACGGCTCCGCCGACCGCTACTTCCAGGAAGGCGAGATGGCCCCCTCGAAGCTGGTGCCCGAGGGGATCGAGGGCCGCGTCCCCTACAAGGGTCCCGTGGCCGACGTGCTGTACCAGATGGTGGGCGGTCTCCGGAGTGGAATGGGGTATTGCGGGGTGTCATCCATCCCGCAGTTGCAGTGCGATGTCGAGATGGTCCAGATCACCAGCGCCGGGCTGCGCGAGTCGCACCCGCACGACGTGACCATCACACGGGAAGCGCCGAACTACAGCGCCTAGCGGGTCGGACACGGCGCCGCCCGTCCGGTGCGGCGCTGCTCCCTCATCGAGGACCAATCCATGAGCTTGTGGGCGACCAAGTCCATTGCGGCGCTGCGCGCCGAAGCGGATGCGACGGGCGAACGGTCCCTCAAACGGACGCTCAGCGCGCTCAACCTGACGATGCTCGGCATCGGCGCGATCATCGGCGCCGGCATCTTCGTGCTGACCGGGCTCGCCGCGGCCCTGCACGCGGGGCCGGCGGTACCGCTCTCGTTCGTGGTGGCCGCCATCGCCTGCGGCTTCGCGGGCCTGTGCTACGCGGAGATGGCGAGCGCGGTGCCCGTCGCGGGCAGCGCCTACACCTACTCCTACGCCACCATGGGCGAGTTCGTCGCCTGGATCATCGGGTGGGACCTGGTGCTCGAGTACGCCATGGGCGCCGCCACGGTCGGCGTCGGCTGGTCCGGCTATCTGGTGAGCCTGCTGGACTACCTCGGCATCCACCTCCCCACCGCGATCACCTCGGCGCCGCTCCGGTTCTGCAGTGCCGCCGACGTGACGAACGCGGTCACCGCCTGCGCGCACGCGGGCTGGAATCCCACCGGCTCGCTGGTCAACCTCCCGGCCATGGTGATCGTGCTCCTGGCCACGGCGATCCTCGTGGTCGGGATCGAGGAATCGGCCAAGGTCAACAATCTCATCGTCATCCTCAAGATCGCCGTCGTCGTGATGTTCGTCATCTTCGGGGTGCGCTACATCAACGTCGGCAACTGGCATCCCTTCATCCCGCCGAACACGGGCACCTTCGGCCAGTTCGGCTGGAGCGGCGTGTTCCGGGGAGCGGGGCTGATCTTCTTCGCCTACATCGGATTCGACGCCGTGAGCACCGCGGCGCAGGAGGCACGGAATCCGCAAAAGGACATGCCGGTCGGCATTCTGGGCTCGCTCTTCATCTGCACCGTGCTCTACATTCTCGTGTCGCTCACCCTCACCGGGCTCGTCAAGTACGACGAGCTCAACGTGGCGCACCCGGTGGCCTACGCGGTCGAGCACGTGCAGCAGCTCAACTGGCTCACCCCCTTCATCACCATCGGCGCGGTGCTCGGCCTGGGCTCGGTGGTGCTGGTCATGCTCCTCGGCCAGAGCCGCGTGTTCTACTCGATGTCACGCGACGGGCTCATCGGGCCGTGGGCCGGCAAGGTGCATCCGCGCTTCCGCACTCCGTACCTGTCCACGATCTACGTGGGGCTCATCGTGGCTGTGGTCACGGGCACCTTCCCGATCCAGATCCTGGGCGAGCTCGTCAATATCGGGACCCTGCTCGCCTTCGTGCTCGTCTGCGCGGGCGTCTGGATCCTCCGCGGCAAGCGGCCCGATCTCGAGCGCCCGTTCCGCACGCCCCTGGTGCCGCTGGTGCCGATCCTCGGCATCCTGTCGTGCTTCGGGCTCATGGCCACGCTGCCGGGCGACACGTGGCTCCGGCTGCTCGTGTGGCTGCTCATCGGGTTCGTCATCTACTTCAGCTACGGCCGCAAGCACAGCGTGCTGCAGCGCGAGCGCGAGGAGGGCTGAAGGAGGGGCGGGGACGCGTTCTTTTCCGCCGTCTCCGCCTCCTGTTATGTTCCCCGGATGGCCCTGACCCTTTCCCCCGATCGTGTCGCGGCAGCCCGGTCCCTGGCCGCGGCACTGGTGCCTGGGCAGCGGGTCTGCCTGACGACCCACGTGAACGCCGACGGCGACGGGCTCGGCAGCGAGGCGGGGCTGGCCCACCTGCTGCGGGGCCGGGGCATCGAAGCAGTCGTCACCAACCCCACCCCCACACCTCCCCGGTTCGCCTTCCTCTTCGACGATCTCCCCGGCGTCGACCGGAGCGCCGAAGCCGTTCGCGAGCTCCGGCGCGCCCATGCCATCGTGGTCCTCGATATCGCGGATCTGGGCCGCCTCGGCATGCTGGGCGACACTGTTCGGGCGCGCGGCGTGGCAGTCGCGTGCGTGGACCATCACGTGGGCGAGGGTCTCCTGCCCGACGGCCCACGGTACCTGGATGCCGGCGCGGCAGCCACCGGTGAGCTGGTCTTCGAGATCGCCGTCGCCAACGGCTGGACGCTCACGCGGGAAGCGGCCCGCGGGCTCTACGTCGCCATCCTGACCGATACCGGCGGGTTCCGCTTCAGCAACACTCGTCCGCGGACCCTGCGCGTCGCGGCCGAGCTGCTCGAGACCGGCGTGGATCCGGAACAGATATACCTGGAGGTGTACGCACGGGCGCCGGAGGGCCGGCCGCGGCTCTTCGCGGAGGCGCTGCAGACGCTCGTGGTCGAGCCGGAGTACGGCCTCGCCTGGGTCACCGTTCCTCCCGGCGCGATCGAGCGCCTGGGCGTCTCGTCCGACGATCTCGAGGGCGTGGTCGAGTTCCCCCGCTCCATCGAGGGCGTGCGGATGGCACTGCTCTTTCGCGAGGTGAGCCAGGGCCGGGTCAAGGTTTCGCTCCGGTCCGTCGGAAAGGTGGATGTGGCGGCGTTCGCCAAGGCGTTCGGCGGCGGCGGCCATACCAAGGCCGCGGGACTCGCCATCCCGGGCTCGCTGGCGGAGGTCCAGTCGGCCGTGCTCACTGCGGCGCGCGCCTATCTTGCGGGAGATGGTCGGCCTATATTGCCGAGCAACTGAGTAGGAATTGTCTTTCGGAGCCATGGACACCATCGATCGCATCGAGAGGACGCTCGACACCCTTCGCCCCTACATCGCCTCTCACCGGGGCCAGGTGGAGGTGGTGGACTTCGACGAGCATGACGGGGTGCTCCTGGTGCGGCTGGGCGGGAGCTGCCACGGGTGCGCGGCGTCCACCGTAACCCTCAAGCAGGGGATCGAGCTCCGGCTCCGGGATGCGGTGCCGGAGGTCAAGCACGTGGAGGCCGTGTAGTGGCCAGCGCGCTCGAGGCGCGGGTTGTCGCGGCGCTCGCGGCGCTCCGCAATCCGCGGCTGGACAATGACCTCCTCTCCGCCGGCATGATCCGCGACCTCACGGTGACCGACGACGGCGCCGTGAGCTTCACCTTCCTCCTCGCGCCGGAAGACCCCGCGACCCTGGTGCGCCAGGCGCGGGCGGCGGTGCAGGGGGTCGACGGCGTGGAGCGGGACAAGATCAGGATCACGGTCACCAACCCCGCCGGCCCCGCGCCCGCGACCCACGGGCCACCGAGCACGTCTGCTCCCCCCCAGCCTTCCGCGACCAGCGAACAGCCCAACCTGGGCCGGGTGCTCGCCGTGTCCTCGGGCAAGGGCGGAGTGGGGAAGTCCACCGTGGCGGTGAACGTCGCCGTGGCGCTCGCCGCGGACGGCGCGAGGGTGGGCGTGATGGACGCCGACGTCTACGGGCCCAACATCCCCCGGATGTTCGGCCTGTTCGAGAAGCCGCTGGTCATCGCCGGCAAGATCCAGCCGCTCGAGGCGTACGGCGTCAAGCTCATGTCGCTGGGCTTCCTGGTCGAGCGCGACGCGCCGGCCATCTGGCGCGGCCCGATCATCATGAAAATCGTGCAGCAGTTCCTGCACGACGTGAGTTGGGGCGAGCTCGACTACTTCATCGTGGATCTCCCGCCCGGCACGGGCGACGCCCAGCTCTCGCTGGTCCAGGCCACGCAGGTGGCGGGCGCCATCATCGTCACCACCCCGCAGGAGATGGCTGTCGGTGACGCGCTCCGCGGTGCCCGGATGTTCGAGCGCGTCGGCGTTCCGGTGCTCGGCGTGGTCGAGAACATGAGCGGCTTCACCGACCCCGAGACCGGCCGGCGGTTCGAGCTCTTCTCCTCGGGCGGCGGACAGCGGCTGGCGGAAGAGATCGGCGTCCCGCTGCTCGGCAGCGTCCCGCTCCAGCCGCGGCTGGCCGAGCTGGCGGACGCGGGGCAGCCGGTGCTGGTGGCGGCGCCCGCGAGCCCCGCCGCGGCCAGTCTGCGCGAGGTGGCCGACCAGCTCCGCCGGCTGAGCGCAGGCCCGGGCATGGCTCTGCCCATCCTCCGGGGGTAGCCGCTGACCCATGATGCGCGCGTCCCGCCGGCCGGCCTCTACGCCGATCAGCAGGACGCCGCGCCCCCGCTCGCTCCGCCGAGCGCCGCCGGGATCACCGACGGTCCGCTCCGCCCCGCCATTCTCGCGCTCGCGCTCCCCGCCGTCGGTACCACGCTCTTTCAGGTCCTCTTCAACATCACCGACACCTTCTGGGTTGGCCGGACGCTCGGCGCCCAGGCGCTCGCGGCCGTCTCGCTCGCGAGCTACGCCGTCTGGGTGGTCATCTCGATCGGCGAGCTGGTGGGCGTCGGGCTCACGGCGGTCGCGTCACGCCGCCACGGCGAGCGCGACGCCGCGAGCGCGGCGCGGGCCGCCGGCACCGCGCTCGCGATGGCCCTCGTGCTCGGCGTCATCGTGGCCGTGGGCGGAGTCCTCGCGTTGCCGGCCGTGTTCCGCCTCATGGAGGCGACCGGTGAGGTCGCCGAGCTGGGCCGCGAGTTTCTCGTGGTGCAGCTCCTGGGCGCGGTGCTGATCTACGGCTACTTCGTGGTGACCGCCGCCTTCCGGAGCGCCGGTGACACCCGCACGCCGTTCGTGCTGCTTGGCGGGTCGGTTCTGTTCAACCTGGTTCTGGACCCGATCATGATCCTCGGCTGGGGCCCCGTCCCCGCGCTCGGCGTCTATGGCGCCGCGCTCGCGACGGTGCTGACCCGCGGGCTCGGTTTCATCGTCGGCATCGAGCTGCTCCGGCGGCGGGGCGGGATCAGGCTGGCGTTCTCCCGCCAGGTGGCCCGGACCATCGCGCGCATCGGCCTTCCGACGATGCTCACCGGCGTGCTCTTCAGCATGATCTACATGCTCCTGGTCCGGTACGTGGGCCGGTTCGGCACGTCGGCCATCGCGGCGCTCGGCGTCGGTCACAAGATCGAGGGGATCAGTTACATGATCTGCATCGGCTTCGGACTCGCCGCCGAGACGCTGGTCGGGCAGAACCTGGGCGCGGGGCGGCCCGCGCGCGCGCGCCGCGCGGGATGGCTCACCGCCCGGATCGCCGCGCTCCCCGCCTGGGCGCTGGCAGCGGTGTTCCTGCTGATACCCCGGACGCTGGTCGGCGTGTTCACCGACGACCCGGCGGTCGTACGCGACGGCTCGCTCTACCTCCGCGCGGCCGCCGTCGGCCAGCTCGCGATGGCGTTCGAGACCGTGCTCGAGGGCGCGCTCACCGGCGCCGGGTATACGCTGCCGACGATGATCGCCGTCGTCGGCATCAGCGCGCTCCGGATCCCGCTGGCGGACATCGTGTCCGGACCGTTCGGACTCGTCGGGATCTGGTGGATGCTCGCGCTCACCGCCATCGCGCGCGCGGCCGCGATGACGTCGCTCTGGCAATGGGGCGGGTGGGAGCGGGCGCGCGCCTGAGTGGCACCCGGGGTCCGCTACCTTTGAGCATGGCCGCCATTACGCTACTCACCGATTTCGGCACCTCCGACTCGTACGTGGCGGAGGTGAAGGGCGTCCTGCTCGGCATCTGTCCGGACGCCGTACTGGTGGACGTGAGCCATGCCGTCCAGCCGGGCGACGTGCGCGCGGGCGCCTATCTGCTCGGACGCGCGTGGTTCCGCTTTCCCCGGGGCACGGTCCACCTGGTAGTGGTGGATCCCGGCGTCGGCACCGCGCGCGCGGCCCTCGCGCTCCGGGCCCACGGCCACGGGTTCGTCGGCCCCGACAACGGCCTCTTCACGCCGGTGCTGCGGGATGCGCAGGTGGAGATCGTCACCCTGCCGCTGCCGCCGTCGGCCTCGCCCACGTTCCAGGGTCGCGACCTCTTCGCCCCCGCCGCCGCGGCTCTGGCGCGCGGCACCCCGCTGGCGGCGCTGGGGCCGCCGTTTCGCGGGATGCCGGAGCGGCTGACGTACACCGAGCCGCGTTACGAGGGAAAGTCCATCGTGGGCGAGATCGTGTACGTGGACCGGTTCGGCACCTTGATCACCAATCTGACGCCCGAGCTCGTGCCGCCCTACGCGGTGCTCGAGGTCGAGGGGCTCCGGATCGGCCCGCTTGGCCGCACGTTCGCCGACGTGCCGACGGGCGGGCTCGTGGCCTATGTCGGGTCGGGTGGCGCGGTGGAGATTGCCGTGCGCGACGGCTCGGCGGCCCGGCGGTTGGGAATGGGTGTGGGCGGGCGGATCCGGGCGAGGCTCGGCTGACTAGTCCGGGGCCGGCGCCGGTGCCGGCCCGCTGGTGCGCCCCCCGAAGCGCGCCACGACCCCCCGGAAGACCCGGAACAGCCGCCAGATCAGCAGCACCGCCAGGACCACCAGCACCACGACCACTCCAGCCGTGAGGAGCGGGTGCGCCGCGGCGAGCCATGAGAGAAAGACCGCGACCGAGTCCTCCGCCAGGCTCAGCGTCCAGTTGCTGACCGGCTCCGGGCTCACGTTCGCGGCCGCGCGTGTCGTCGCCTTTGCTCCATGCGACGTGAGCGCCACGGTGCCGGCGAGCAGCGCCGCGCCGACCTTCCACTGTTCCGGCACGCCCCCGGCGAAGGCGCTGTAGGACAGCAGCGCGGCCGCGGGCGGACGGATGAAGGTGTGCACCGCATCCCACACGCTGTCCACGTACGGGATCTTGTCCGCCACGAACTCGACGACGAAGAGCGCGACGGCCACGCCGATCACCAGCGGATGCGCGAGCACCTGCAGCGGCTCCGGCAGGGTTATGAGTCCCAGCCGGTCGAACAGCCCCGCGGCCGCGACCGTCGCGTACAGGTTGAGCCCCGACGCGAACGACGTGCCGAGCGCAAAGCCGAGGGTCTCGAGCGGGGACATGCTGGAAGGTAAGGCGAGGAGCGGTGAGCGGTAGCTTACGGCTCCTCCCACACCACCTCTACGTTCCCCATCGCGGTCGTCAGGGCGATGTCGAGGTGGCGCGCGGCTCGGTCGTAGCCGGGGGAGATGTAGCTCGATCCCTGGCGGACCAGCCCCGCAGGATCGAAGCTGCTGAGGATCCGGTCCGGCGTGATCCGCACGCCCACCGCTCGAGGGAGGCGCAGGGTCATTTCGCCGAGCGCCATTTTGACGCTGACCCGCGAGTCGGAGGTCCACGTACCGCCGAAGTCGAGGGTGACGCGGCCCACGCCGCCCTCGAACGCGATCCGCTCGCAGCGGCTGTTGCCCAGCCCGAGCACCGTCAGTTCGGCGGCCCCCGCCCTGAGCGAGGCCATGCGGCACCTCGCCGCGTTGGGTTCGGCAAAGCGCACGGTGGCCCGGCTGGCCCCGGCCTGGAGGTCGAGGTCCGTCAGCCGGAGGCCTCCGAGCTCGAGGTCGGCGTCGGCAGCACCAAGCGTCACGGCGAGCGAGAGGTCGGTTCTGGGCGAGAACGTCACGGCGGCGGTCTGCCGGGGCTGCCCCTTCGAGTCGACGCGCAAGCCGCCCCCGCCTTCGGCCCGGACGCCCAGAGCCACCGCGGTGGTGGAGGCGTCGAAGTCGCTGACCGGGTCGAATCGCCCTTCGTCGTACAGCGCGTCCATCCGGTAGAGCTCGGCAGGGCGGGCGGCCGTGACCCGCAGCGAGCCCGCGGCGTATTCGAGCCGGGCGAGCAGCCGGGTCTCGCCGTGCCATTGGCGGTAGGTGCTGAAAGGGCGCAGCGATTGCGCGTGGGCGCTCGCCGCCCCGGCCGAGAGGGCCAGCGTCGCCAGGAGAAGCTGCCGCATCAGAGGCCCCGTGGCGGCGTCCGTGCGCCGGGGCGCTTGGCTGCGCTGACGCCGAACTGCGGGGTGGCCCACAGGTACTCGTCGGTCAGCGCCTCGGGCGGCAGGAGCCGCCCGGCGAAGTTCTCCCGGAGGCCCGCCCGGCTGAGCAGCGCCGCGCCGAAGCCGGCGGTGCCGAGCAGCCAGGTCACCAGGATCGCCGCACCGCGAATCAGCTCGCCCGCCACGGGCACCCAGCCGAACAGCGCCCACGCCAGCCATGGCGTCGCCAGCGCGCCGAGTCCAACGAGCACATAGCGGTAGCTGTTGGGCGAGCCGAGCATCACGCCGAGTGCCAGGCGCCGGCGCGTGTACGTCTCGCCCATCGCATGGGCCACGGCGAGATATCCGCCCAGACCGCCCACGAACACGAGCAGCACGTACACCACCACCACGAAGGGCAGGAGCACGATCCCCACGACGCTCAGCACGAGGCCGACCACGAGCATGCCGAACGTGGGGAGCAGCAGGATCTGGCCGAGGAGCCCGCTGGTGAACGCGCGCCCGAACGAGTGCGATACGGTGTCCGACACCACTTCGAGGTGCTGCCGGCCGAACAGCACCAGCCCGAGCCCGAGCGCGCACAGCGTGAGGAACGCGCCGGCCACCCCGGCGCCCCGCCGGAACACGAGCGCGACGGCGCCGGGGCCGCCGCTCGCTGCCTGCAGCGGTGTCCCGAGCAGCGAAGTCGAGCGGAACGATCGCACCTCGCCGCCGATCTCGCCGCCCTGGTCGCGCACCTCTCCGCCCAGGGTCAGGATATCGCCGGAGACCACGCTGCCGGGATGCAGCACGACATCGCCCCCGACGGTCACCAGGTTCCCCAGCAGCTTGCCGAAGATGTCGGCGGTGCCCTGCACCACGAGCAGATGGCCCGGCATGCTCTCGTTGGCCGCGATGCTGAAATCGCCCAGCCGCGCGGTGCCGTTCGGCACGGTCAGCCGAAGGCGGTCGTCCTCCGGGCGGAGCGCGGTGCGCAACTGCGATTCGATGGCGCCGGGCTGGCTGAGGTCGTCGAGCGAGACGCGGGGGCCGCCCGCCTCGGCGGGCGGAATCGCCTGAGGGACGGGCCGCGCGGCCTGGCCGGTGCTGTCGGCGACGGAGGGTTCGGAGGCCTCGGCGACCAGGGTCCAGAAGCCGTGCACCAGTTTCAGCGAGCGGGTGCCGGTCGGATCGAGCCGGGGACCGGCGATCGCGGTGCGGGGGAAGACGATCGCCAGCAGCGCGATCACCGCGACGAGCCGCCTACGGGCCGACATGCGCCACCTGCTGAGTCGGCAGAGCCAGAAGGCGGCGCAGCGCGAGGATGCCGGCCACATACGCGGCCGTTGCGAGCGCGAAGGCGAGCCCCACGCGACCCGGGTGAGTCGCGAAGCTCTTGAACGCGCCGAACCAGGGTTGCTCGATGAAGTTGGATGCGATGTTCCGGACGCCGATCCACGCGACCTGCCCGGCCTGCAGTGCCAGCCACTGGCCCAGGGCCGCCAGCGTCTGCTGGTGCCCGAGCGTCCAGATGACGCTGCCCGCCATCGATCCCGCCAGCAGTATCAGCAGGCTCGCTGCCAGCGCGGTGGAGCGGCGGGAGGCGAGAATGCGCTGACGGAGGCTCGGGAGCGACGCGGCGGCGGTCGGCTGCGGGAGGCTGACGCGCGCCATGACCCGGTCGGCGAAACCCGGCGCGGGGCCGAGGCGCGGCACCGCGGCGAGCAGTGCGATGATCTCGCGCTCGGTTTGCGCCTGCTCCTGGCAGGCGGGGCAGTGCGCCAGGTGCTCCTGCGCGGCCGGTGCGAGAGCGCCGGCCAGCCACGCGTCGAGATCGTCGGGCGTGAGGTGGGAGCCGGGGACGGGCGTCATAAGTGGACCCTCCTACGGGCGGGCATCAGGGGAGGTTTCATTGCTCTTTGACGTGGGCCAGCAGCCGCCGGAGCTCGTTGCGGGCCCGATAGATGTAGGTCTTCACAGTGCCGAGCGGAAGA
>JAICLE010000047.1 GCA_025927545.1 Gemmatimonadales bacterium | reverse complement strand
GTTCCTCGGCGCGCAGGAGTGGAATGGCCTGACCCAGCCGCTCGAGGACCTGGGCCGGGTCGAGATGGTGCGCGGCCCGGGGTCGGCGCTCTACGGGGCCAACGCCTTCAGCGGCGTGGTCAACATCACCACCCCCACGGCGCGCGAGGCGCTCGGCACCAAGCTGAGCCTGGCCGGCGGCGAGCTGGAGACGTTCCGGGGCGACCTCCGGCACGCGAGCCTGTTCGGCGACGGCCGGTTCGGCGTCCGGGTCAACGCGGGCTACAACCGGAGCGACACCTGGTCCCGCACCCGGACGCTGCTCGACGGGTCGTCGCTGGAGCGGGAGTATGGCGACGCGACCGACGAGCCGGTGGGCCCGACGCGCGAAGCGCGGGCGCTCAACGGGCAGCAGATCGATCCGGTGACGGGCGCCGCGACCGGCGACCGGGACCCCCTCATCAACGGCTACGGCTCGGCCCGGGTGGACTACTACGCCGACAACGGCTCGGTGCTGACGGTGGACGGTGGCGCGTCGCAGGTGCAGAACGAGATCTTCGTCACCGGCATCGGCCGCGCCCAGGTGACCAAGGCGATCAAGCCGTACGCCCGGGTGGCACTCGCGGCCGACCGCTACAACGTGTTCGCCTACTGGAACAGCCGCACCTCGATCGATCCGCAGTACTCGCTCCAGTCCGGGCTCCCGCTCGAGGAGCGGAGCGACATCTTCCATCTCGAGGGCCAGAACAACTGGAACTTCATGCGGGACCGCGGGCGCGTGGTCTACGGGGCCTCGTTCCGGAACACCCACGTGAACACCAGCGGGACCCTCATGAACCTCGCGAACGACGATCGCAGCGACAACGTCTATTCCGGCTACGCGCAGGTCGAGTACCGGATCGTCCCGCAGGTCCGGCTCGTGGGCGCAGCCCGGGTGGACGATGGCGACCTGTTCGACACCCAGTTCTCGCCCAAGGGGGCGATCGTCTTCAGCCCCAGCGAGGACCACTCGTTCCGATTTTCGGTGAACCGCGCGTTCCAGACGCCGAACTACTCGGAGTTCTTCCTGCAGGTGCCGGTCGCCGCGCCGACGGCGAGCCCGGCCACGCTCGAAGGCGGGATCGAGCAGTACTACGCCGGGGTGAGGGCCAGCCTCCCGCCCCAGGCGCTCGCGGGGCTCACGCTCACCGACAACCTCCCCTGGAACTTCTCGGGCCAGACGCAGGCGCTCGCGCTCGGCAACGCCGATCTCCAGGTCGAGAAGGTCACCGGGTGGGAGCTCGGCTATAAGGGAAGCCTGACGAACAAGGCCTACGTCACGGCCGACTTCTACATCAATTCGCTGAAGGATTTCGTCACCGACCTGCTTCCGGGCGTGAACCCGGCGTACCCCAGCTTCGCCTTGAATCAGGACGTGGACGTGCAGGCTGAGCTGACCGCGCTCGACCAGCGGATCCAGGGGCTCGAGGCACAGGGCGCGCTGACCCCCCAGCAGGCGGCGCAGCTCCGCGCGCCGATCCCCGTCCTCCTCGGTGGCTACGCGCAGCTCCAGGCCGGCACCCGGATCCAGGGCGCCAACGCGCTCGCCACCCTGCCCGACGGCACCCGTGCGATCGTCCTCTCGTACACCAACGCCGGCCGGGTCACCGAGCGGGGCGTCGAGCTGGGCGCGGGCTATCAGTTCACCCCCGAATTCCGTGCCGATGCGTCGGTGACCGGGTTCGACTTCACCGTCAAGTCGCAGCAGGTGGGCGACCAGCTCGTCCCCAACACGCCGAGCAAGAAGGCGACGTTCTCCCTGACCTACGCCGGGCAGCAGGGGCTCGATGCCAACGTCAGTGTGCGGCTGGTGGACGGCTACGCCTGGGCCGCGGGAATCTTCCAGGGCTACGTCCCGTCGAGCGAGTTCGTGAACGTGAGCGCGGGCTACCGGTTCAACAACTATCTCCGGGTGCAGGCAACCGCCACGAACGTGTTCGATGAGCAGCGGTTCCAGCTCTACGGGGGGTCGGTGATCGGGCGGCGGGTGCTGGGCGGGATCACGGCGACGTTCTGAACGGAAGGACGGAAAGACAGAAGGACGGAAGTGGGTTCCGTCGCCGGGATCGCTGGCTTGCCCGCAGCAGGAAGGACGCGAAGCAGACGAAGGGCACGAAGGAGGCTGGGGCTTTTTTTGGTGCTGTCCGGCTCCAAGGAACCTTCCCGGAAGCGGGAACCCTTCGTGCACCTTCGTGCCCTTCGTGCCTTCGTGGTGAATACGGCAACGATCTACTGCAGCGCACGCTCCTTGACCCACATCCGCGCCGATTCCTGCCGCGCCCGGAGCGCCTCGCTCGGCGCCGCCTGATCGCCCGCCGCATCCCGCAGCCGCCGCAACCCCGGCGGAAGGGCGGCGAGCTGGCCGGCGCAATGCTCGCGTAGCGCCGCGAGGGTCGGGCGCGGTCGGAGCAGCTCGCCCGCCCGCATGACGGTCTCGAGCAGCGCTACCGCGCCCTCCGGCACGGGCTCCTCCTCGAGCGCGAGCGTGTCGCCCGCGAGGCGGCCCTCCCCGTCGAGCCGCCGGAACACCTGCTTCCCGCCAACCCACGTCTCCTTTCCCGGGCTCAGCTTGAGGACGTCGCGCCCGGCGAGCCGGACGAGCTTGTAGACCATGTCGAGCGACGGCGCGTCCGCCGATACGTTGAGCCGCGTGCCGATGCCGAACGCGTCGATCGGCGCTCCCGCCGCGAGGAGCGCGGCCACGTCGTGCTCGTCGAGCCCGCCGCTCACGATGATCTCCACCTCGGGGCAGCCCCCGGCGTCGAGGATCCGGCGGACTGCCCGGCTCAGCCCGGCCAGATCGCCGCTGTCCAGCCGCACGCCGGCCAGCCGGTGCCCCCCGGCCGCGAGTCCGCGCGCCACCTCGACCGCCAGATGCGCCGCGGCGACCGTGTCGTAGGTATCGAGCAAAAGCACCGCGCTGTCGGGAAACGCCCGGGCATAGGCCTCGAATGAGTCCATCTCCCGCGGAAACGCGCTGACGAAGGAGTGCGCCATCGTGCCGGAGAGCGGGATATCGTACGCCTTCCCGGCCAGCACGTCGCTGGTCGAGTCGAAGCCGGTGAGATACGCGGCCCGCGCGGCCTTGAGCCCTGCGTCCATGCCATGCGTGCGGCGGAGCCCGAACTCCGCCAGCGTCCGGCCGCCGGCCGCGAGCACCGAGCGGGCCGCCTTGCTTGCCTGCACGGTCTGGAGATGGCAGAAGTGGATGACGGCCGTCTCCACGAGCTGCGTCTCGATGAGCGGACCTGTCGTCTCGAGCAGCGGCTCGTCGGCGAACACGACGGTTCCCTCGCGGACCGCGCGCACGTCGCCGGTGAAGCGGAGATCGGCGAGGTAATCGAGGAAGGCGGGCTCGAACCGGCGCAGCGAGCGGAGGTATGCCAGCGCATCGGCCGAGAAACGGAAACCGCGGAGAAACTCCAGCGCGTCCTCGAGCCCCGCCGCCACCAGGAACCCACGTTCCGGGGGCAGCCGGCGGACGAACAGGCTGAACGTGGCGGTGCCCGTGACCCCCTCCCGGAGGAAGGCGGCGGCCATCGTCAGCTCGTACAGATCGATCAGCAGCGCGGCATCGGCCAAGGCGAGCGGACCGGAGACGAAGCCGCCGAGTGCGTCAGTGCCCATCGGACTCCTCGGGGAAGAAGGCGCCCGGAATTCTACCGGGTGCATGGCTTGCACGCGCCCCGCCGCCGCTCCTACGTTCGGCATCACCCTCGGGAGAAGCCGTTGCAGCAGATCAAGGGCGCCGTGCTCAAATCACGGCTGGCGTTCGTGCAGGACCATGCCGGGAAGGACGGGCTCGAGCGCGTGCTCGCCGCCGTGCCCGAAGGCGACCGGCGTACGCTCCGGATGCTCTTCACCTCGAACTGGTATGCCTTCGAGCTGGGCAAGCGGCTGGATGACGCCATCGTCCGGGTGCTGGGCGGCGGCCGGCCCGAGTTCTTCGAGCGGCTCGGCGCCGCCTCCGCGGAGAAGAACCTGGGCGGTGTCCACAGCAGCTATCTCACCCGGGGCGACGCCCACGAATTCCTGACCAAGTCTCCCTCGTTCTACTCGCTCTACTATGACACGGGTCGCCGCGAGTATGCCAGGCTCGGTCCCAAGGCGGGCGTCTTCACCACTTACGACGCCGAAACGTTCAGCGCGCCGGACTGCCTCACGGTCGTCGGATGGTACAAGAAGGCGCTGGAGATGTGCGGGGTGAGAGGCGTCCGGATCGTGGAAGAGGAGTGCCGGGCAAAGGGCGGGGCCGTCTGCCGGTACAAGGTGAGCTGGGAGTAAAAGCCCCGCCCGTACGATCCGGCCAGATGTCGGAAGTCGCGCGTGCCACCGATTGCATCGCGGCTCCAGCGCCGGCACTTGACACGCACCCGCTCCGAGCGGCATCCTGGATTGCGGCCGCCGATGCCCGGCTCTCGCCAGCAGCCTCGCTGACGGCCACACCCCCCTCGCATGCCGGACCCGCTCTACCTACCCGGAGGATCAAATGGCCTCGACCAGGCTTCGTCGTACGATAATGGCCGCCTCGCTCGCATTGGCGGCTGGTGCCGCGTTCGCCTGCTCCGATCGAAGCGAAGTGACGGCGCCGCCGGACGGTCCGGCGCTCGCGCGCGGTGGTGTGCAGGGACCGGATCTGCGGGCCGCCTTGGCGGTCAAGGCCCGCTACACCGATCGGTTGCTCGCCGAGGAGGGCGTCGTCGGCACGGCCGTGGGACTGGGTCACCAGGGAAACGCGGTCGTTAAGGTCTACCTCGCCAGCCCCGGTGCGAAGGTGGCGAAGTCGCTGGACGGCGTGGACGTGGAGACCGTGGTCACCGGTGAGATCCGGGCAATTCTGCCCAGCGCAAAGCCGGAAGCGGCCGGCGCCGACCCGACGCAGCGTTTCGCCCGTCCGGTGCCGATCGGCGTCTCGGCCGGCAACCTGAACGACCTGGTCTACTACCGCACCTTCTGCACGACGGGCACGCTCGGCGCCCGGTTGAAGGGCGCGAACACCAAGTACTACGCGCTCAGCAATAACCACGTCTTCGCGGTCGAGAACCTCGCCAAGGTGGGCGACCCCATCATCCAGCCGGGTCAGGCGGATAACGGCTGCCGCTCCACGGCCGCCGACCAGATCGGCACGCTGGCGGGCTACGTTTCACTCAACTTCAGCCGCAAGGGCACCAACACGGTGGATGCCGCGGCCGCCGCCGTGACCACGGGGTCGGTGGGCAACCAGACCCCCGGCAACGGGTACGGCACGCCGAGCTCGACCACCAGGACGGCGGCGCTCAACATGGCGGTACAGAAGTACGGGCGCACCACGGTGCTCACGCACGGCAGCGTCACCGGCGTGGATGCCTCGATCAAGGTGCGCTACTCGAAGGGCAATACCGCCACGTTCGTGCATCAGATCGTGATCACGGGGAACAATGGCGGCGCGTTCAGCGACTCGGGCGACTCCGGCTCGCTCATCGTGACGGATGATGCGGGCAAGAACCCCGTCGGTCTTCTCTTTGCCGGCTCGACCAGCACCACGATCGCGAACCCGATCAGCGATGTGCTGAGTCAATTGGGCAAGAAGCTCGGCACGACGCTCACCATTCAGTAGCACGACTCGTACGCGCCGCATTGCCATGGGGCCCGCGGTGGTCGCCGCGGGCCTGCTCGTCGCCACCCTTTCGTGTCACCGGCCTCCGCCCGGCGGCACGCCGGACACCGGTGCTCCCATGTCCATCGCCAGCTCCATCCAGCGCCACTCGGCCGAGCTGCTCGAGTTGCCCGGCGTCGTCGGCGTGGCCGAGGGCGCGCGCGACGGCCACCCCGTCGTGCAGATCCTCGTGGAGCGCCGCACGCCTGCGCTCCTCGCGCGACTCCCCCGCGCCCTCGACGGGCATCCGGTCGTGGTCGTCGAGACGGGTGAGATCCGGGCCCAGGACAGCGCGTCGCCCTGACCCGGCCGGTCCGCGCGGAACCATCGCGCGGCCGCGTCGGTTGCCTCCTCTCATGGTCGGACCTCACCAAGCGGCCCCGGGGCCACACGCTCCCGCGGCCACGCAGCATCAGAAGGAGGACCCATTGAGAATCGGCATCATCGGCGCGGGCCAGATTGGCGGCACGCTGGCACGGCGCCTCACGGCACTCGGGCACGACGTCTCCATCGCCAACTCCCGCGGGCCCGAGACCCTGGCCGCGCTCGCCGACGAGACCGGCGCCAAGGCGGTATCGGTGGAGCAGGCCGCCCGCGCCGGCGACGTGGTCATCGTCACCATCCCCGAGAAGAGCATCCCCAGCCTGCCCGCCGACCTGTTCGACGGCGTGCCCGCGGACGTGGTCGTGGTGGACACCGGCAACTACTACCCGCGGCGGGACGGTCGGATCGACCCCATCGAGCACGGCACCACCGAGAGTCGCTGGGTGTCCGATCAGCTCGGCCGCCCGGTGGTCAAGGCGTTCAACAACATCTACGCGCGCCACCTGCTGGAGCGCGGCAAGCCGAAGGGAGCGCGGGATCGCATCGCTCTGCCCGTCGCGGGCGACGACCGCCGGGCCAAGGACGTCGTCATCCGTCTGCTCGACGAGCTCGGCTTCGACGGGGTGGACGCGGGGAGTCTGGACGAGTCCTGGCGGCAGCAGCCCGGGACGCCGGTCTACGGAACGGACTTCGATGCCAACGGCGTACGGAAGGGGCTCGCGGAGGCGGCGCCGGAGCGGAAAGGGGAGTTCCGAGCGGGGGCGGCCAGCCCCGCGGCGGGCGCCAGCCGCTAGCCCGATCGCACGGCGTACTCGCTCTGGACCAGGCCAGTGGCGTAGACCCGCGTCGCCACGTGCTCCAGGGCGATGTCGCCCTCCGTCGGGCCGAACGGCGGGATACCCGAGCCGATGAGCACGGGAATGCGACTGATGATGAGGCGCTGGATGACACCGGCGCGGAGGAACCGCTGGATGGTGATACCGCCGTCCACGTAAGCGTGCCGGATGCCGCGAAGGTCGACGAAGACGGAGGCCTTCATGCCCGGAATATCCCGCGCAGTGTCTCCCAGTTCGTCTGAGGGCGCGACGCCGGCGGCCGGGCCGTCCAGTGCTCCCGCTCGGCGTGCATGAGCGCCCGGAAGGACGCGTAGCGGTTGACGCCGGGCACCCAGTGGGCAAAGTAGAACGCCTCCCACTCGCCCTCGCCGTCCACCGCCATCGGGTTGAGCAGATAGACCGCCGTTCCGACCCGCTCGACGGCGCTCACCTGCAGGGCGGAGGGCAGGTAGTGCTCGAACGTGTCGGGGCCGCTGGCCAAGCCTGCCGGACTTGCGTCCGCACCGAGGGTCCAGGCGTCGATCGTCTCCTGATGCGCGATTCGGAACCAGTCTACTTCATCGGTGCCCAGCAGCCGGGGCACGATGACGCCGGGCTGCAGGAAGCCGTTGGAGGCCTGCAGGAACGATCGGTACGACGGCGGTAGCGGGGTGCCGAGGCGTCCTTCGACCGCGGCAAGTTGTTGTTCGTTGGCCCCGGGACAGTCGAGCCAGCCCGAGGCGATCACCTCGGCGGTGACGGCGGAGTCGACGAACGCGTTGTACTCGCGAGGGTCATAGCTGGCCAGAAGCTGCCGGTTCCAGGCGGTGAGCCAGGCCTCCCAATCATCGGCGTGCATGAACGCGGCCTCCGTGACTCAACGGTAATGGGCCCCGCGGCCGCCGGTGAACGAGGATCACGCTCACGGCCACACCCACGAGTATCAGGCTGACGAGCCGCTCACACTCTTCCCCGCACCATTGTAAATCCATACCATCAGCACCCGCGTGGCCGCCATGTCGAGGCAGCCCCACGCGATCCAAGCTGCTGACTGGCCTGCCTGCACCATCGCAATCACATGCCAGAGCGCCCAGATCACGCCCAGGAGCAGCACGGCGCGGAGCGGAGTCCAGCGCTCCTGCACCGGGTCGAGCGCGTACGCGGACCGGCCCAGCTCCTCACCCAGCGCGGCGATCAGGAAAATTGGAAAGAGAGCCAGCGCCGGCGCAACCGGCGGCCGGCCGGCGCGCCGTGGCGTACATGGGGCCGTACGCCAGACCGGTCACCGCGGGCATCAGGAGAACCACGGGGATACACCAGGTCTTTTCCCCGATGCGGCCCCGGTCGAACACTCTCTTCAGCAGCGCGGACACCCGCGCGCTCCCGCGCTCCCGCCAGGCAGGCATCGAGGCCGCCGTCACCGGGCACACGAAGGCGAGCGCGGCGATCGGGATCCCCGGATACGGTTGGAGCTCGGTTGCCTCGCCAAGGACCGCAAGGGGGGACGGACAGCACGGCGACCAGCAGGAAGAACGCGAGGGGTGACCGGAGCATGACGAGCGAGCTTTGGGTATGTTCTCTTACGGACACGGCCCTCCGGCTCATTAGTGAAGACGCCGGCAAGCTCTGTCCAGACCCCAACTCACAGAGGAGGAGCGATGTTATCAGTCCCCGCCGGCCCGCATCGGGCCCGGCGTATTGTTGCGGCGGCCGCGGCGGCCGCCAGCCTGGCCGTTGCCGTAAGCTGCGGCGACGACTCGACCGGCGCGTCCGGTTCCAACTATGTCTACGGCACACCCGTCGCCGTGGGAGACGGCCAGGCGCGAAGCTATGTCCTGATGGACCAGGGAAAGCCGCTCGAGTTCGGGATCGCGCTGAGTGAGGCGGCGCTGACCAATCTGCCGACGGCGCAGATGATGTACGAGTATCTGCTACCGCTCCCGGCCACCAACCCGACCCAGCTCAAGCTGGTCGAGCTCGACTGGAATCCGCAGGGCCATCCGCCACCGGCCGTCTACACCGTACCGCACTTCGACTTCCACTTCTACTCCATCACCCAGGCGGAGCGGGACGCGATCGACCCGGCGGACCCGGATTTCCAGACGAAGACGGCCAACCATCCGGCGGCGGAGTTCATCGCCCCGGGGTACACGCCCGACCCGGCGGCGGTGCCGCACATGGGCGTGCACTGGACCGATCCCGCTTCCCCCGAGTTCAACGGCCAGCCCTTCACCCGGACGTTCATCTACGGCTCGTGGGACGGGAAGCCGACGTTCATGGAGCCGATGGTCACGGCCGCCTTCCTTCAGACCCAGCCGACCGACACCGCGGCGGTGCCGGTGGCAAGCAAGCACGAACCGCTGGGGTTCTATCCCGACCGGTACATCGTGTCGTGGGACGGGACCGCGAGGGAGTGGCGGGTGGCGCTGGGGGGGCTGACGGCGGTGAGCCAGTAGCAGCGGAACCCTCTCTGATCACAAACGCCCAGGGCTCGCACCCTGGGCGTTCCATCCAATGCTCCTCCCCAGGCTCCTCAGGCGAGCGTCGCCAGGTCGATCACGAACCGATACTTCACGTCGCTCCTGAGCATCCGCTCGTACGCCTCATTGACGCCCTGGATCGGGATCAGCTCGATGTCCGACACGATCCCGCGCTCGGCGCAGAAGTCCAGCATCTCCTGGGTCTCCTTGATGCCCCCGATGAGCGAGCCGGCGAGCTGCCGGCGCCGTGAGATCAGGTTGAACGCCGAGGGCGACGGGTGCGGCTTGTCCGGCACGCCCACCAGGCAGAGCGTGCCGTCGCGCTTGAGCAGCGTGAGGTACGCATCGAGGCTGTGCGGCGCGGCCACGGTGTCGAGAATGAAATCGAACCGCCCGCCGTGGCGCTTCATCTCGTCGGCGTCGCGGGAGAGGATCACCTCGTCGGCGCCGAGGCGCCGGGCATCGTCCGCCTTCCCGGGCGACGTGGTGAAGAGCGACACGCCGGCGCCCATGGCGTGCGCGAGCTTGACGCCCATGTGGCCCAAGCCGCCGAGGCCCACGACGCCCACCCGCTGGCCCGGCCCTACCCTCCAGTGGCGGAGCGGCGAGTAGGTCGTAATCCCGGCGCAGAGGAGCGGCGATGCGCCGCCCGGGTCCAGCTTCTCGGACACTCGCAGCACGAAGTCCTGATCCACCACGATCTGGCTGGAGTAGCCGCCGTAGGTTGAGCCGCCCAGGATTGGATCGGGACTGTTGTAGGTGAGCGTGAGCGTGTTCTGGCAGAACTGCTCGAGCCCCTCCCGGCACTCGACGCAGTCGCCACAGGAGTCCACCATGCAGCCGACCCCGACGAGGTCGCCGGGCGCGAACCGCGTAACCTCCGCGCCGACCTGCTTCACCCGTCCGACGATCTCGTGCCCGGGGACCATGGGGAACGCGGAGCCGCCCCACTCGTCCCGCGCCTGGTGCAGGTCGGAGTGGCAGATGCCGCAGAAGAGAATCTCGATATGGACGTCCCGCGGGCCGGGCGTGCGCCGCTCGAACTCGAACGGTGCCAGCGGCGAACGGGCGCTGGCGGCGGCAAAGCCCCGGGTCGGAAGGCCATGCGTCAAGGTGGCGGCTCCGGCCGCCGCTGCGTCATGCGTGTGGGTCACGGAATTCTCCCTCGGTTCAGGTCGTGCTGCTGTCTGCAGGTTCCGCGTGGAACAATCTGCTGGATTGAGTATAGGGAACTCTGAGCGCCCAAGGTCAAGGGCGCCTGCCCGGGCGGGAGAAGCGCGCTTGACTGCACGTCAATTGGCATATAGGATTGTGCCATCTGGCAGCCCTGTCGTCCAGCCGGAGGCACCGTGTCCGTTCCCGTCAAATCCGAATCCGCCGACCTGACCGAGATCCGTCGCCGGCTGCAGGTGTCGCCGGGTGCGCAGTACGTCCACGTCGCGCTCCTGGGACTGCGGGTGTACGAACCGCTCCGGATCTACGCCCAGATTCGGAAGGGGCTCCCCTTCAGCGCGGTCGAGCGGTTTCAGCGAAACACCTCGCTCAGCGCGGATCAGCTCGCGGCGCTGTTGCAGGTTCCATCGCGCACGCTCGCACGCCGCAAGGCGGCGGGGCGGCTCGGGCCGGACGAATCGGACAGGCTCCTTCGCGCCTCGCGGGTGTTCGGCCGCGCGCTCGCGCTGTTCGAGGGCGATGCCGACGCCGCACGCGAGTGGCTGCAGGAGCGGCAGCCCCTGCTGGGCGGCCTGCCGCCGCTCGACCTGGCAAGGACCGACGTCGGCGCTCTCGAGGTCGAGCGGCTCATCGGACGCCTTGAACACGGCATCCCCTCCTGACTCCGGATGTTGACCCTCTGGCGGATCGCCAAGACCCGCCACGCCGACAGCGCGTTCGAGGGGGAAGGTGCCCGGCTGTACGGCGGCCGCTGGAACAGCGTTGGCGTCCGCGTGGCCTATGCGTCCGAGTCCATCGCGCTGGCCTGTCTGGAAGTGCTGGTGGGCCTGCAGCGTAGCGGGGTGCTCGCGTCGTACTCGCTCGTCTCGGCCCGGCTCGACGAAGCGATCGTCGAATCACTGACGGCGTCGTTGCCGGCTGGGTGGCGCAACCACCCGCCCTCCCCGGAGTCCCAGGCCGTCGGCGATCGGTGGGTGGCCGAGCGGCGGTCGGCGGTCTTGAGAGTGCCGAGCGCCATCATCGAGGTCGAGTCGAACTACCTGCTGAACCCCGAACACCCCGAGTTCGGCAGAATCACGATCTCCGCTCCCGTGCCGTTTGCCTTCGATGCGCGGCTGATTGCGCCGCGCGGCACGCCGTAGCCGCCCTGCCTATTCCGCCGCGAGCAGCGCCTGCAGGTCATCCAGCCGCTCCGCCCAGTACTGCTTGACCCGCGCCGCTGCGGCGCGGTCCGCCAGCTTCTCGTGCTGCACCGCGACTGCGCTCTTCGCCGGACCCTTGCTGGTGAACCCCACCGCGACGGATGTACGGTCCGGCCAGGTGATGCGCATGGACTTCCCGCGCGTGGCGGCCCGCACCGTCAGCCGCACGCCCGGGAGCCAGCGAGCGCGGGTCCGCGCATCGTGGAATGCGCGGTAAAGCCGGACGAGGGGAACGGCGAATGTCCGGCTTTTCGTGGCCGCGAACGAGCCGTCCCGCCGCTGGCCCACGGCGCGCAGGCCCTTGATGCGCTCGTAGCCCACCGTGACTCCCTGCGCCCACCAGCCGGGGATCTCGTACTTCTCCCGCACATGGGCGGCGATCTCCCCGTGGGACCAGGTGTACGCCTGGACTCGATCGAGCGCCTTCACCCAGCGCTCCCAGGTGCCGCCGGTCCTTGCCTCGAGCACGGCGTCGCTCCGGCCGGCGAGCCGGGCGTAGTCGGTGAAAGCGGGGTTTCTGGAGTCCTGCCTGGCGGGCATCGTCGCACTCGTCCATTGATGGTACGCTGGCGAACATTGTGCACGAGCGCTACCGCGGACGCAAGCGAACCGGCCTGACGCCGCTGGCGATCCTGACGGGCCGTACACAGATTGAAAGCTTCCCCCGCTGGATCCGTACCCTGGCTAACGTACCCGCCGCGCTCACCGATGCCCTTCGCGATCGCTACCGGCTCGAGCGCGAGTTGGGGCGCGGCGGCATGGCCACCGTGTATCTCGCCCGCGATCTCAAGCACGACCGCGAGGTCGCGGTCAAGGTGCTCAGTCCCGAGCTGGCCGAGGTGCTCGGCCGGGAGCGGTTCCTGGCCGAAGTCGCGCTCACCGCCAGGCTGGATCATCCCCACATCCTCACGCTGATCGACTCGGGCGAAGCCGCCGGGTCCCTCTATTACGTCCTGCCTTACGTGCGCGGGGAATCACTGCGCAAGCGGCTGGCGACCGAGCAGCAGCTCTCCGTGGACGAGGCGGTGCGCATCGGGTGCCAGGTGGCCGCGGCGCTCGACTACGCGCACCGCCAGGGCGTGATCCACCGCGACATCAAGCCGGAAAACATCATGCTGCACGAGGGCGAGGCCATGGTGACCGACTTCGGCGTCGCCCTGGCCCTGCGCGAGGCCGCCGGCGAGAGGTTGACGGAAGCCGGGTTGTCGCTGGGTACGCCCCAGTACATGAGCCCGGAGCAAGCGGGCGGTGGCCACGCCCTGACGCCCCGGAGTGACCTCTTCTCCCTCGGCACGGTGATCTACGAGATGCTCACCGGCGAAGCTCCCTTTCGCGGCCGCACCAGCCAGGCCGTCGTCGCCCGCCTGATGACCGAACGGCCGGCCCCGATCCGCACCGTGCGGGACACGGTGCCCGCCGGGGTGGAGGCCGCCGTGCTCAAGTCGCTGGCCAAGGTGCCGGCCGACCGCTTCCCGACCGGCCAGGCATTCGCGGCGGCGCTGCGCGAGGGGATGGAACCGGCGAAGGCCCGGCCGGGCGCGGCGGCCCGGCGCTGGCTCATGGCCGGCGTGGCGGGGGCGTCCGTGGCCGCGGTCGGCCTCCTGTCACTGAGATTCCTGGGACATCACGACACGTCGGATACCGGCGCCGGCAGCCTCGGCCCTCCGCTGGTCCTCGTCTCGCCGTTTCAGGCCCAGGGCGACGACACGCTCGCAGCGGCGGTGGCGCGGTCGCTCCCGGACGCCATTGCCGACAGCCTGGCGACGATCAGAGGCCTGCGAGCGGTCGTCGCGACCGAGGACAGCCCGCAAGCCACCGATTCGCTCTTCCACGGATCGGAGGTCGGGCTGATCATCGCCGGATCGGTCGAGCGGAACGGGAACGAGCTCAAGGCCATCGGCCGGGTGAGCGAGGGGCCCACCCGGATCCAGCTCTATTCACAGGGGCAGCAGGGCGCGCCGGGCTCGGCGGCCCTGCTGGAGGCGGACCTCGTCGAGCGGGTGGTGCGCTTCGTCCGGCGCTACGTCGGAACGGAGGTGAGGCGGCGCGCTGTGGCCGCGGAAACGCGGGACTCCGTGGCTCGCGAGTACTGGAGCCGCGCCGTCGCAATCATCGACGCGATCAGCGCACCGGAGGCGCTGGCGCTCCCATCGTCGACCGCCGACCGGCTGGCCGTCGCCGATTCGCTGCTCGGCCTGGCGAGCCGCCGGGACCCGCGGTGGATCGGTCCCCACATCGCCCGCGGCTGGGCCAATCTGGAGAGCGCGGCCCTGTACGGCTCGGAGGGTCAGCGGGACCCGGCCCGGATCTCCGCCCACCAGAAGGCCGTGGCCGCGGCGGACGCGGCGATCCGGATCGCGCCGGACGATGCCGAGGCCCGCGAGCTCCGCGGGGTCGCCCTGGTGGGGCTGTGGTTCGAGGCCCCGTCGGACAAGGCGGACAGCATCGGCCGTGAAGCCGAGCTGGAGCTCGGCCGGGCCATCGCGCTGGACCTGAATGTCGCCCGCGCGTGGGAGGCGCTCGGGACCTACTACCTGTTCATCGGCCGGTTCGGGGAGGGCCGGCAGGCCATGGCGCAGGCCCAGCAGGCCGACGCGTTTCTCCTGAGCGAGCCCAAGATACTCCGCTGGCAAATCCTGGCCGACCTCAACCTGGAACGCTACGTGGACGCCCGCCAGACCTGCGCCCGGGGGGCCCGGTGGTACCCGCTGGAGCCGGCGTTCGTGAACTGCCCGTTCGTGATCCTCGGCTGGTCCGCCGCCGACCTCGCGTCGGCCAGACGTACCTGGCAGTTGGCGGGGAAGGCGGAGGACCGGGCAACGCCGGCGCGGCGGAGCGACGTCTACCGGACCAAACTCCTGTTGACGGCCGCCATTCTCGCGCGCGCGGGCTCCCGCGACAGCGCGGAGTCACTCCTCCGCACGTTCGTGGGCACCCGCAAGGGCCCGGTGGACCTCGACGGCTTCGCGTCGGACGAGGCCTACGTACGGCTCCTGGTGGGACAGAACGACCGCGCCCTCGCGCTGCTCAGGACTTTTCTCCATCACAACTGGGCGCAGCGCGGTTACATCGCGCGCACGCCGTGGTTCCGCACCCTCCAGCACGACCCGGCGTTCGTCGCGATGCTCGAGCGGCGCCCCTGACCGGCCTTACTCCTGAATCCACTCCTTGCGCTTGGCCGCGGCGTACTCGGCGCCGAACACCCGGGTCAGATACGGGATCATGAACTTGTCGATACCGGACACGGTGAGAAAGATTGCCTCGATGTCGGACTCGCGATCGGGGAGACTGCGGCCGTCGTTCACCGTATACTGCTCCACATCGACGTCGTTGGCGTCGCGAAGGACGATCTTCGATACGGAGGCCGCGACCGGCCTCAACCCGCAGCCCGTGGTCTTGAGAACCTTGACGTAGGAGCGTGCCTGACCCCGGGGAGCCACGGGTCCGAAGGAGCCGAGCCCCGATCCAGCCGCAACCGCCGCTTGAGCATCGTCACTCGTCGCATGCACCGACACGATCTCATAGGGCGACTGGTCACGAAACACGACGAACACCTCGCGCTGACCCCGCCATGTATCGACCGCCTCGACGATGCTGCGCATGGCGTCCTGCGGGAGCGGACCGCCCGTGGAGTTCTGGATGACGAATGCCATGACGACCTTCCTTTCGAGAGCCGGTGTCGCGGAGAAGGCGAGGACCTGTGGCATTGCCTGAGATAGCGTATGGTCCGGAACCGGCCTCGTCAACCAAATCGGCACGCGATGGGCACGTGCACGTCCGCGGCGCCCGCGTGCACAACCTCAGGAACATCGACGTCCGCATTCCGCGCGACGCGCTGGTGGTATTCACCGGCGTCTCGGGCTCCGGCAAGTCGTCGCTCGCCTTCGGCACGCTCTACGCCGAGGCACAGCGGCGATACCTCGAGTCGGTCGCGCCGTACGCGCGACGGCTGTTTCACCAGGCCGGGGTGCCCGAGGTGGACGCGATCGACGGGCTCCCGCCCGCGGTGGCCCTTCAGCAGCAGCGCGGCGCACCCACTACTCGGTCCTCCGTCGGCAGCGTCACCACGCTCTCCAACCTGCTCCGGATGTTGTACTCGCGGGCCGGAGATTATCCCGCGGGGCAGCCGCTGCTCTACGCCGAGTCGTTCTCGCCCAACACGCCGGAAGGCGCGTGTCCGCGTTGCCATGGCCTCGGCCGGATCTACGACGTGACCGAGCGCTCGATGGTGCCGGACGATACGCTCACGATCCGGGAGCGCGCCATCGCCTCCTGGCCCCCGGCCTGGCACGGCCAGAACCTGCGCGACATCCTCGTGACGCTGGGCTACGACGTGGACCGGCCCTGGCGCGAGCTGCCGAAGAAGGAGCGCGACTGGATCCTCTACACCGAGGAGACGCCCACCGTCCCGGTCTACCCCGGCTACACCCCCGCGGAGACGCGGCGCGCGCTCCGGCGGAAGGAGGAGCCCGGCTACATGGGCACCTTCAGCGGGGCGCGGCAGTACGTGCTCGAGACCTTCGCGAAGACCGAGAGCGCGACGATGAAGAAGCGGGTCTCCCGCTTCCTCGTGAGCACGGAGTGCCCGGCGTGCGGCGGCAAGCGGCTCCGGCCCGAGGCACTCGGCGTGACATTCGCGGGGCTCGACATCGCCGACATGTCGCGGCAGCCGCTCAAGCGGCTGGAGGAGATCTTCCGGCCGTACGCGGCGGGCCGGGGGCGCGGGTGGAAGAAGGTCGAGGCGGAGCACCCGGAGAAGGCGATCGTGAGCCAGCGCATCGCCGAGGACCTCGGGGCGCGGCTGGCGGTGCTGATCGAGCTGGGCCTGGGCTATCTCTCGCTCGAGCGCAGCACGCCCACGCTCTCGCCGGGCGAGCTCCAGCGCCTCCGCCTGGGCACCCAGGTGCACAGCAACCTGTTCGGCGTGGTGTACGTGCTGGACGAGCCGTCGGCGGGGCTCCACCCGGCCGACACCGAGGCGCTGCTCCGGGCGCTCGACCGCCTCAAGGCGGCAGGCAACTCGCTCTTCGTGGTCGAGCACGATCTCGACGTCATGCGCCACGCCGACTGGATCGTGGACGTGGGGCCGGACGCGGGCGAGCAGGGCGGCCAGGTGCTCTACAGCGGGCCGGTCGAGGGGCTCGCGCAGGTGACGGAGTCGCGCACGCGCGCCTACCTCTTCGGCGACGTGAAGCTCGAGCCGCGCACGCCTCGGAGGCCGACCGGCTGGCTCCGGCTCGAGGGCGTCACCCGAAACAACCTGCGCGATCTCGACGTCGCCTTTCCGCTCGGCGTACTCACGACCGTCACCGGTGTCTCGGGCTCGGGCAAGTCGAGCCTCGTAAGCCAGGCGCTCGTCGAGCTGGTGCTCCGGGACCTGGGACACGAAGTCGAGAGCGAGGCGGAGGGGGAGGAGCTCGAGCGCGGCGCCGTCGAGGCCACGGGCGGCCGGATCGTCGAGGGCATGGAGCGCGTCCGTCGCCTGGTGAGAGTGGACCAGAAGCCGATCGGCCGGACGCCGCGCTCCAACCTGGCCACGTACACCGGGCTGTTCGACGGCGTTCGCAAGCTCTTCGCCGCGACGAAGCAGGCGCGGGCGCGGAAGTACGACGCCGGGCGGTTCTCGTTCAACGTGGCCAAGGGCCGTTGCGAGACCTGCGAGGGCGAGGGGTTCGTCATGGTGGAGCTGCTGTTCCTGCCGAGTGTGTACGCGCCGTGCCCCACCTGTCACGGCTCGCGTTACAACGCGAAGACGCTCGAGATCCGGTACCGTGAGAAGAACATCGCCGAGGTGCTGGGAATGACCGTGGACGAGGCGTGGGCGTTCTTCGCGGACGAGCCCGCCGTCCGCCGCTCGCTCGAGGTGCTCCGGAACGTGGGCGTGGGCTATCTCCGGCTGGGCCAGCCGGCCACGGAGCTGAGCGGTGGCGAAGCGCAACGCATCAAGCTCGCGACCGAGCTCCAGCGGATGGCACGGGGCGACACGCTCTACATCCTGGACGAGCCGACGACCGGGCTCCACGCGGCCGACGTGGAGAAGCTGGTGGCGCAGCTGGATGAGCTGGTGGCGGCGGGGAACACGGTGATCGTGGTGGAGCACGACATGCGCGTGGTGGCGGGGAGTGACTGGGTGATCGATGTGGGCCCCGGCGCGGGCGACGAGGGCGGGCGGATCGTGGCGGAAGGCGGGCCGGGAGCGGTGGCGAGGGCGGCTGGGAGTCGGACGGCGGGGTACCTGGCGCGATTCGTCGATTGACGACGGACCCGCCGGGCTATCCGAACCCCGGCGAACAGAGTACCTTCCGCTCAGCACTTCCTTGCATCGCCTGCCAAGGCCGGCCGCTATCGCCGGATCTAAGGACTCACATGTCGTCCCCGCGCCCCATCCGTTCCCTCGAGGGGCGGCGCATCGTCATCTGCGATTACAACGCGCTGCTGCTGTCCGTCACCGGTCTCCTCCGCATGTCCGGCTATCGCGTGTTCCAGGCCCACGACGGGCTGGCCGCACGCGAGCTTTGCCATGAGCTCCCGAACATCGACCTGCTCGTCCTTAACACGACAGGGACCGGCGAAGATACACCGAGTCTCGTTGGATTCGTCCGACAGGAGCACCCCGACCTTCCCGTCCTTCACATCGGCACATCGTCCCTGCCCGGGATGCCCGCCGACGTCCCGACGCTCACCGAGTCCTTCACGGCGGACCAGCTCTTGGCGGCCGTTCGTGGGCTCCTGCAGGCGGACACCGATCTCCTTGCGACGGCTCCGGCAGGAAGGTAGCCGGCACCCTATCAGCACGATCCCTCAAACCGTCCTCGGCCGGGCCGATCCCGAGCGCCGTGCTCGCGATCGGACGCCTCCGCCTCCGCTGCACGTCGAGGTCCGACCCGGCGGCGAGCCCGACCCCGCAGATCTCTGATCTGCCGCTGGCCAAACCAGGTTGTGGACGGTAGACCGTCGCCGGCCGTGCTCCTTCCGCCTTGCCGAGGTGAATGTCTCACCCCCGCTCATCCGCCGTCGGCCCATAGATCGACGGCAGCGCCACGTCCCGGAGCCTCAGGTACACCGAGAGCTGCCCGCGGTGATGGATCATGTGACTCATGATGAACGCGCGAAAGACCGCCGCGCGCGGCAGCGAGAAGACCGTCGTCCCGCCGTTCTTCAGCGCCCACTTGGTGCGCATCGCCTCGTCCGGCGCCGTGGCCAGCGCGGCGCGAGCCTCGCGCACGTTGGCGTCGAGCCGGTTCACCAGCTCCGCCGTGGTGGTAAAGCTGGCCCGGGCGAGCGCGGCGTTGGCCGGAGCGCCGAGGTCGAGCTCGGGCTGCTCGAAGACGAACCGGCCCCACATGGGAATCCGGGCGATGTGGGCGGCGAGATCGCCGAGGGCGTACGACTTGGGATGGGGCCGCCATTGAGCGTCGGCTTCCGGCACGCGCTCGAGCAGCCGCCGGGTGGTCGCCATCTCGTGGTCGAATTCGGGCAGCAGGGTCTCCGCGATGGACATCGGCAACTCCGGAATGGGGACGGGATCGGGACTGGAAACTACGGTATGTTCAGTCCTCTCCGCACCCCACGGGACCCGACCAACGAAGCGTGCGTGGACCAGCGGCTGTGAGTTCCTCGAATGGCACGGCGCCCGCCCTCGCGACCGCTGCCGCACTCTCAGGCATTCACTGGCGCGCCTTCCGCTCCGCTGCCTGCGGCCGCTCCACTCCGCCCGCCATGAGGTGCAGCGCCAGCGCCGTGCGCGAGTGCAGGCCGAGCCGCTCGAGCACCCGCTCGAGGTAGTGCCGCACCGTGTGCGCGCTCAGCCGCAGCCGTTCGGCGATGGCCGCGTTGGAGAGCCCCTCCGCCGCCAGCAGCGCCACCTGGGGCTCGCGGCCGCGGAGCCCGAATGCGATCCGCAGCTCACGGGTGGTCGGCAGCGCCGAGCTCAGTTGGTCCACCAGGACGAGCACGGCGGCCTCGGAGAGCAGCGTCCCGGGCGCCGCGCGGCTCGCCGCCAGCCGGTAGGTTCCGCCGGCCAGCGATAGTTCTCGATCCTCCTCCCGCAGGCATTGCCCCGACGCGGCGGCCTGTCGTGCCTGCCGCGCGATGAGCTCGACCAGCCGGTCGCGCTCGGGCTCCTCCTCCAGCAGCTCGTCCCAGCGCGCGTTGCGCGCGACTTCGCGGCACCCATCGTTGCTGAAGATCGCCATGCCCGTGTCCACGTCGTCGAATGCCTGGCCGAGCGTGCTCCTCCACGCCTCGAGGCGATCGAGCGTCCGGAGCCCGGCGGAGAGGGCGCACCGGAGGCACACCACCGCCAGGAGAGCCTGGGGGGCGCCAGTGACAACAGGAAGCGCACCGCTCTGCCGCTCCAGCACGGCGGAGTCGAGCGCCGCGGACAGCCAGCCGGGCTCGTCGGCGGGGAGCCGCAGCCCCGTGTCGAGCTCGACCCGCGGATCGGCCGATCCGCTCCGGCAGTCGGCGCCGCACACCTCGCGGACGCGGCGCAGGCACTCGTCGAGCCACGCGTCGCGGCTGCCCCACTCGAGGGGGGACATGAGCACTTCGACTGCTCGAACGAGCGGCGCCAGATCCATCGTAGAGCCTCCGCGGCTACGCTCCCTACGTGATCGGACCGGCGTGAAGTTTCCGTGAGCAGTGAAAATCATGGGACGAACGTCCCCTGCGGCTCTTCTCCCCCGCACCCACCTTCATGCGCGATCCCGGCAGCATGCCATTGAGAGACGACCCGTTCGCCGCAGGGAGTACACCATGAAGCCGACCATCACCAGTCTTTCCCTAGCGGGCGTGCTGCTCGCGACGCTCGGCCTGCCCACCGCCGCATCGGCGCAGTACCGTCTGCCCGTCCTGGTCAGCGCCGCCAAGGCCGACAGCCTGCACGAGGCGGCGGTTGCGCTCATGACGGCGCACCGCTGGCGCGATGCCGCCAGCCTGCACCGCCGTTCGGCGGAGCTCCGGGCGCCGGACGATCCCCTGGCGTTCCGCTGCCTGAGCGAGGCCGCGGCCCTCGCGTACGCGACCAACGACCGCTCGGCCGCCCGGGGTGACATGGCCGACGCCGCGAGCCAGGCTCTCGCGCGGGGAGACCTGCGGTCGGCGGCGCTCGCCTATCTCGATGCGGCGTGGATCGCGCAGGAGCAGAAGAACCCGCGTCAGGTCTGGGAGCTGGGGCACCGGGCGGAGATGCTCGCGGCGTCGCCGCTGCTCGCCGAGTCGGACCGGGCGGCCATCCTGCAGCGGATCAGCCGGGCGCCGGAGTCGATGCGGCTGGCGATGCGGGTGGGGCCGTAGGCTAGGAGGTCTCCGGGCGCTGTCGCCCCGAGTGCGTTTCCGGGCACTGGCATCCGCAGGGGGTCTCCGGGCACTGTCATCCCGAGCGGAGCGAGGGATTGGAGTTGACCCGGTTTCGTGGACACCTCACCCGCCCCATTTTGGGGCAGAGGAGGTGCCTATGGGAGCCCAGCGGAAACACTTTGCCTCCGAGTTCAAGCAGGCCGCCGTCCGCCGCGCGGCGTCCGGGGACGCCACGGTCCTGGAGGTGGCGCGCGAGCTCGGGATTCGGACCGACCGGCTGCGCGAGTGGATCGCGCAGGCCCAGGGGAGCCGCCGGCGCCCCCGGCCAGAGGGCGCGAGTGCGCCGCCGCTCAGTCTGGATGAGGAGGTGCGCCAGCTGCGGCGGGAGAATGCCCAGTTGCGCGAGGAGCGCGACATCCTAAAAAAAGCGGCGGCCTTCTTCGCCCGGGAGAGCCGGTGAGTGCGCGCTGCGCGTTCATCCAGGCCCACCGGGGCGAGCACCCCATCCGGCGCCTGTGCCAGGTGCTCGGGGTGTCGAGGGCCGGCTACTACGCCTGGCACGCGCGTCAACAGCAGGGACCGCCCCGGCGCGCGCGGACCGATGCCGCCTTGGGCGAGGCCATTGGCCAGATCCACGCGGCCAGTCGGGCGCGCTATGGCAGTCCCCGGATTCACGCCGAACTCCACGCGGCCGGCGTGCCGTGTAGCCGCAAGCGGGTGGCGCGGCTGATGCGCGCCCAGCAGCTCAAGGGCAAGAGCCGGCGCCGCGTC
>JAICLE010000142.1 GCA_025927545.1 Gemmatimonadales bacterium | reverse complement strand
TGGCCCTGCAGCCGCTGCTGCTGCTCCTCCAGCCGGTCGCGCTCGCGGCGGATCTCGACCAGCCGGCGGCGGCTGGCCTCGAGACTGGTGTCCTGGGCGTGCAGGAGGATCGGGAAGATCAGCAGAAGAACGAGAAGGCGGACAGGCGGGCAGGCGGTCGGTCGGGCGGTGACGACAGACCAGATCGGTATGCTGTTTCTGTCCGCCCGCCCGCCTGTCCGCCCGCCCGCCTGTCTACACATGCCGCAGATGCCGCCCCACGCTCACCAGGCTGCCGAACAGGCCGAGCAGGACGCCGAACACGACGATCGCGGCCATCTGCACCGGATGAAAGAAGATCAGCCCCCCGAACGTCCCGCCGCTCCGGTCGCGGAAGAGGAGGTAGCCGCCGTAGCAGAGCAGGAGCGAGAGGAATCCGCCCATGAGTCCCTTGAGGGCTCCCTCCAGCAGGAATGGCCCGCGGATGAACCAATTGGTGGCGCCGACCAGCCGCATGATCGAGATCTCGCGGGCGCGCTGCAGCAGGGTGAGTCGGATGGTGACGCCGATGATGACCACCGCCACCGCCGCGAACGCCAGGCCGATCACCAGCCCCACGATCCCGGTGATGTTCCGCAGGTGATCCAGCTTCTGCACCCAGTCGCGCCCGAACCGGACGTCCTCCACGAACTCGAAGCCGCGAAGCCGCTCGGCCACCCGTGCGGCGGTAGCCGCATCGCGGTAGCCCGCCTTGAGCCGCACCTCGATGGACGCGGGAAGCGGATTCACCTGCAGGTCGCGGTAGGCGTCGCGGAACTCGACCAGCTCGCGCCGGGCCCGTGCCAGGGCCTGCTCCTCCGTCACGTAGACCACGTCCTCCACCTCGGGAAACGCGGCGATGTCCTGGGTGGCGAGCGTGATCGTCTCCGCCGGGGTGCCGCGCAGCACGAAGGCCACGACCTCCACCCGCTCCTCCAGTCCGCGCAGCGCCTCGCGCAGGTTGATCGCCACCAGACCGAAGAGGCCGAGCGTGAAGAGGGAGAAGCCGATCGTGGTGACGGAAAGCGTCGAGAGCAGCGGCGCCCGGCGGAACGAGAGCAGCGCCTCGCGGGTGAGCAGCCTCATCGCCCCGCCTCCACCGCGTCCGGCTCGTCCTCGGCGCTGTCGTAGACCACGCTTCCGTCGCGCAGCTCGATGGTGCGGTATCGGGCCTGGCGCACTAGGTCCAAGTCGTGCGTCGCCATCACGACCACGGTGCCGGCGGCGTTGATGTCGCGGAGGAGCTGGAACACGCCGCGCGTGGCGCGCTCGTCGAGGGTGCCGGTGGGCTCGTCGGCCACGAGGATGGCGGGATCGTTGACCAGCGCGCGGGCGATGGCTACCCGCTGCTGCTCGCCGCCGGAGAGCTCGCGCGGATGGGCCCGGCTCTTGGCCGAGAGGCCCACCTGCGCCAGCACCCGCGCCACGCGGGCGTTGATGGTGTCCCGCCGCGCGCCGGTCACTTCCAGCGCAAAGGCGATGTTCTCGGCGGCCGTGCGGTCATCGAGCAGCCGGAAGTCCTGGAACACGATGCCGAGCCGGCGGCGGAGCTTGGGAATCTCGTCGCGCCGGAGCGACGTCACGTCGTACCCGGAGACGCGCACCTCGCCCGACGTGGGCCGCTGCTCCGCGAAGAGCAGCTTCATGATGGTGGACTTGCCGGCGCCGGAGTGGCCGGTGAGAAGGACGAACTCACCCCGGCTGATCCGGAAGGTGACGTCCCTCAGGGCCAGCGCGCCGTTCGGATAGGATTTGTCGACGTGGGTGAGACGGATCACGGTGGGAAGCTACAACGGGTGGGGGGTGGGGAGAAGAGCGGGACGCGGTGAGCGGTGAGAGGTAGACGGTTGAGCGGTACGCGGTAGGCGGTGAGCGGTGCGGGGGACATCTCGCCGGGGTACTGTCATCCCGCGCGGCGCGAGGGATCTAGCCGGCCGCGCTCGACCCATTCCCGGGCAAGATCCCTCGCTCCGCTCGGGATGACAGTGCCGTTCAGCCGCGACCGCTCAGCGCTCAGCGCTCAGCGCCCACCGCCTGCTCCAGATCTCCAATGATGTCGCCCGCGTCCTCGATCCCGCAGCTCAGCCGGAGAAATCCGTCGGGGATGCCGAGCGCGGCGCGCTCTTCGGGAGCGATACCGCGGTGAGACGTGAGCCGCGGCTCCGAGACCAGCGTCTCCACCCCCGCGAGGCTCGGCGCGTGAGTGACCAGTTCGAGGCGCTGGAGCATGCCCTCAGCCGCTGCCGGGCCGCCGGCCAGCTCGAGGCCCACCATTCCGCCGAAGCCATCGAGGACCTCGCGAGCAAGCTCGTGGTCCGGGTGCGAGGGCAGGCCGGGATAGTGGACCCGGGAGAAGGCCGCCTGCGATTCTGCCCACTCGGCCACGGCCCGGCCGTTCGCGTTGTGCCGCTCCATCCGGAGCGCGAGCGTCCGCATGCCGCGGTCCACCAGCCACGCGGCGTGCGGATCGATGGATTGGCCCCAGCGCCGCATGAGCCGGTTGACCTCCTCGATCAGCGAGGCGGAGCCCGCCACGGCGCCCGCGATGACGTCGCTGTGGCCGTTCAGGTACTTGGTGGCGCTGGTGATGGCCACGTCGGCGCCGTGCTCCAGCGGACGGAAGTTGATCGGGCTGGCAAAGGTGGCGTCCACCAGCAGCGCCAGGCCGAACTCGCGCGCCACGTGGGCCACGGGTGTGAGGTCCACCACCCGCATGAGCGGGTTGGTGGGGGTCTCGACGAAGATGGCCCGGGTGCGCTTCCGCACCGACTTGCGCCAGAGCCGCGGGTGGTCCGGCGTGACATACGTGATCTCGATGCCGAACCGCCCCAGCTCCTCGTCGAAGAGCTGCCGGGTGCCGCCGTAGATCCAACTGCTGCTCACCAGGTGATCGCCCGGGCGGAGCACGGCCAGATGCGCGAGGGCGGTGGCGCCCATCCCGCTGGCAAGGAAGATCGCGTCCTCGGACCCCTCGAGCAGCGCGTACTTCCGGGCCAGCTCGACCTGGTTGGGATTGTTCCCGTACCGGCTGTAGATGATGTCTTCATCCGAACCGACCGGGCTCACGAAGGTGCTGCTCTGCAGGATGGCGGGGGCGACGGGGGCCCAGTCGGGGCGGCGGTGAGGAATGCCGTGGACGGCGGTGGTGGAAGGGCCCCGGCGGCGGGCGCTCATGCGAGGGACAGCGGGAGGTAGAGGTCGCCGTCGGTGCGTACCAGCCGGTGGAGCGCGAGTGCGCCCAGGGCCTCCTCCACACGCGCCCCGGACCACTCGAGCGCCGCGGCCAGCGCGTCGGCGGTGAGCGCGCCGCGACGGCAGATGCAGGCGAACGCCGCCCGCGCGTCGGCGGTGACCCAGCCGAGGAGCCACGGCCCTTCGTCGTCGGTGCCCGGCGCCACGACCGCGATGGCCAGGTGATGGTGGGTGAGGACGTGCTCGATGGCCTCGTGCTGGTCCTCCCGCAGCCCCCGCAGCACCACGCAGCGGCCGCCCCGCTCGGCGTCGGCGAGGAGGAGCTTCGCGACCACCTCGTCGGCGCAGCTCAGGTCCAGCAGCTCGATCCCGGAGAAGTCGAGCAGGGCCAGCGCGCAGTCCGACTGGGCCAGCGCTTCCTGGATGCGGCCCCGGATGGCGGCGCCGGTGGGCCGGGTGACGAGGTTCCGGTAGGGCGAGGCGACCGTCTCGCGCAGCAGGCGGCCGATGTGGATCGTCTGGATCATCCGGCCTCGGGGTCCTGCGCGGGGATGATGATCTGCACCTGGGCTCCGGGGAAGAACGGGAGATGCTCGCTCAAGGGCACGTCTTCGTCCCACGGCGGCACGAGGGCCAGCCTGGCCGTGCCGCTGCGGATGGAGATCTTGCCCTTCCACTGGTCGAGGAACCGCTTGATGAAGGCGAGGCCCTGGCCGCGGCCGGGATCGCGGAACCGGCTGACGCCCTGGATGAGCGCCGCCTCCAGCGCGGCGCCGTCGCCCCAGCGCTCGCCGAAACGTTTGGCGTGGGCGCTCTCGAGCGAGCGCCGGAAGCCGATGCCGGCGTCGCTCACCGCGATGACGACCACGCGCCGGCCGAGCCGCCGCCGGAAGGTGTACGCCTGCACCGCCACCCAGCCGCTGGTGCCCGCGTGCTCCACAATATTCTGGCACGCCTCCGAAAGCGCCATACTGAACCGGAGCGTCGCTTTCATCTCGAGACCGAGCTCGCCGTGCAGGATGCGCGACGCGCCCTGCGAGATCTTCTCCACCACCTCGTGCACGTCCTCCGTGGCCCGGACGGGCGTCACGTCGAGCAGGACGTCCGACGGGCCCGAGGCCGCCGACCGGGGCACCTTCCCGTGCAGCTCGAACAGCTCGGCCGCGAACTTGAAGAAGCCGGCGCGGGCCCAGTAGCGCTTGACGTCGTCGCTGGTCGGCACCGTGAAGAGCGGCCGCTCCTGTCGCGCCTCCGCCAGCGCCTGGCCGGCCGTGAGCATCGCGAGCAGGCCGTAGGGCGAGGCCCACTGCGCGCCGCGGGCGTCGAGCAACACCCTTTCCTCGGGCGGCCAGTGGCCGAAGCCGGCGGCGAACTGCTCGAACGAACGATCGTCGAACGTCGCGGGCACCTCGATGACGCGCGTCACGGTACGAGCAGCTCCCCGCGGAGATGGCGGCTCAATCCGCCGGCCCCGCGAAGGCCGGCGTTTCGCGCCGCGAGCGCACTGGCATGCCGCAGCGCGTCCTCGACCGTGTCCCCCGCCAGCAGCCGTGCGCACGCCGCCGCGCCGAAGACGTCGCCGCAGCCGGTGGGGTCGATGGTCTCGACGGCGAGGGCCGGAACGAGGGCAGAGACGGTTACGCGGTCGGACGGTCGGACGGTCGGGCGGTCTGGGAGCATGCTGGCTGACCACCTGACCGGCGGACCGCCTGACCGCTTGGCCGTTCCCCATCCCTCGAACCCCGGTGCTGCCACATACGCGGCCCCCCGCGGCCCCAGCGTCACCACCAGCAGCGACACGCCGGCGGCGAGGGCGTCGGCGGAGAGGGACAGCGGGTCGGGGGAGAGCTGGTGCATCTCGTCCTCGTTGAGCTGGACCACGTCGAAGCAGCCGAGCCACTCGGCGGCGGACGGCAGCGGCTGGAGCACGCGGATGCCGTCGTGCTGCATCCCCAGGAACAGGCTGTGGAGGTCGGCGTAGATGGGGCCGTCGAACCCCTGCCGCAGCGCCTGCGCGGAGCCGAGCGTGAGCTCAAACCCCGAGATGAAGTTGAGGTAGATCGCGTCCAGGTCCCGCACCATCGGCCCCAGCTCGAGCCAGGTCCAGGCCGGCACGCCGCCCGACATCCGCTCGCAGCGGCGCTCGCTCGACTGGTACTGCAGCACCACCCGGTTGTTCGGCGCCGGCACCTCGACGCAGCGGCCGCCGGGTGTGAGCCGGGAGAGGCCCCGGAGCAGCTCCGCCGCCTCGGTCGCCAGGTCGCGGCCCACCTTGATGAGCGGGACGATCTCCCAGTCGGACGGGAGGCTCGCGTCGAGCCCGCCCAGCGCGTAGGCGATCCCGCCCCATTCTTCGGTCGGGGGCGCGAGCGGGTCGCGGCCGTGGATGAGGTCCCAGACCAGGGAGCCGATCACGCCGACTTTACGGGTGCTCATCGGGAGCCGACAGCGGGCGGGGCAGCGGGACTGTCATCCCGCGCAGAACTGTCGTCCCGCGGAGCACTGTCATCCCGAGCGCAGCGAGGGATCTGCTCGGCTTGGCCCCGAAACCCGTTAAGCAGATCCCTCGCTGCGCTCGGGATGACAGCGCCGCCGGCCACGACAGCGCCGCCGGCCACGACAGCGCCGCCGGCCACGACAGCGCCGCCGGCCACGACAGTGCCGTCGGCCACGAGAGAGCCGCCCGCCATGACGGCCCCCGCTCCCACCGCGCGTACCGTCAC
>JAICLE010000106.1 GCA_025927545.1 Gemmatimonadales bacterium | reverse complement strand
GGCGCCGACCAGCGCCGCCAATAGGCGCCACGCCGCGAGGCCGCCGCCCGGCCACGTGAGGGTCACCGTCCCGTCCGGCGGCACCCGACCCGACCATCGCCGGAAGCTCCGGCCCTCGATCGTCTGGCTGTCCGCGAGCGCCAGCGCTCCGCCGCTCACCTCGACGCCGCGCTCCTCGACCAGCAGGTTGAGCGCCGCGCCGCCCGGGCCCACCGGAAACGCCAGGCGGCCGCGTACCGGCACGACGGCGTATTCGAGCGTGAGCTGCTTGGTCCCCGGTCCGAGCGGCGCGAACACCAGCACCGAATCGCCCTGCCGCACCACGGCGTCGGGCGAGACGTCGCTCTCGCCCACCTGCATCTCGCCCGTGCCGGTGGGCAGCCGGAGGCTCCAGGTCGGGTGCAGCGAGTCGGGCGAGACGCGGGCGCGGACGCCGTCGTTCCGGAGCACGATCAGGTCGAGCACCGAGCGCGCCCCGTCCTGCCCCGGGCGCGGCACCACGATGTGCCGCGCCTCGACCGCGACCGGCGCCGTGGCGGAAGTGTCGTAGGCCAGGAGGAGAACGGAGGTGTCGGGACGCGCGGGGTTGGTGGGCACCGGCGGCGAGAAGTACTCGATGCCGCCGTAGCGCGTGCTCAGCAGGTAGATGGCCGACGTGTCGGCGCGGAAGCGGAAGCGGAACCGCCCCGCGGCGTCGGCCCGCGCGGAATCCACCGGTCCCTGTGTCGTCCGGCCGACGCGGTGGAGCAGCACGCGGACGCCGGGGAGCGGCACCGTGTCACGCGCGCGCGGGAGCACGACGCGGCCCGCGGTGGCGGTGCTGGTCTGGGCCTGGAGCGCGGGTACGACGGCGGAGAGCAGCCCGAGAGCCGCCGCAGCCGGCACTCCCATCCTCAGCCTACGGATCAGCCTACGGATTGAACTTCCCGAAATCCTGCGGGTCCATCCCCTCGAGGTAGTGCTTGAGCTTGTCGGCCTCGAGCGACGGATCGGGTGCCGGCTCGTCGGACTCGACGCCGCTCTGGTCGAGGAGCTGGTCGCTGGTGAAGATCGGCGCCCGCATCCGGAGCGCGAGGGCGATGCTGTCCGACGGGCGGGCATCTACCTGGAATACGTGGTCGTCGCGCCGGATGAGGAGCTCGGCGAAGTAGGTGTTCTCCTTGACCGCGCTGATCACCACCCGCCGGAGATCGCCGCCGAGCCCGACGAGAATCTGCTTCAGGAGATCGTGCGTCAGCGGCCGCTGCGCCTTCATGCCCTGCAGCTCCATCGCGATCGCGCTCGCCTCGGCGGGCCCGATCCAGATGGGAAGCACCCGGGTGCCGTCCTTTTCGCGGAGGATCACCACGGGCGTGTTGCTCGTCCGGTCGAGGCCGAGGTGGGCGACCGTCACTTCGATCATGCCTGAATGATACTCCTAGTTCGGGCGCGGAGAGTGGTTGAGGATTCGATTCACCACAGAGGCACGGAGGCACAGAGGCTCACGGAGGCAACAACATTTTTTGTATTCTCCGTGAACCTCTGTGCCTCCGTGCCTCCGTGGTGAAGAACGAACCCCGTCCTCGCCGCGGAGCTCAGGTTCCGGCATCCCAGCTCGCCAGATACTCCACCTGCTCCGGCGTGAGCGTATCGATGGCGATGCCCATGCTCTGGAGCTTGAGCCGCGCGATCTCCTGGTCCACCGCGACCGGGAGCCGGTGCACCGCCTTGGACAAGGTCTTCCACTCCTTGGCGATCAGCTCGGCGGCCAGCGCCTGGTTGGCGAACGACATGTCCATGACACTCGCCGGGTGGCCCTCGGCGGCGGCGAGGTTGATGAGGCGGCCCTCGCCCAGCACCATGATCCGCTTCCCCTTGACCACGTACTCGTCCACCAGGTGGCGCACCTCGCGGTGCTCGCCGGCAATGCGGGTGAGCCCCTCGAGATCGAGCTCCACGTTGAAGTGCCCCGAGTTGGCGACGATCGCGCCGTCCTTCATCCGGGCGAAGTGCTCGGGCCGGATCACATGGAGGTTGCCGGTGAGGGTGACGAACAGGTCGCCGAGCGGCGCGGCGTCGGCCATGGGCATGACCTGGAAGCCGTCCATCCGCGCCTCGAGCGCCGGGAGCGGATCCACCTCGGTGACGATGACGCTGGCGCCCGCGCCCCGCGCCCGGCTCGCGACGCCTCGGCCGCACCAGCCGTAGCCGGCCACGACAACGGTGCTGCCGGCGAGCAGCAGGTTGGTGGCGCGGACGATGCCGTCGAGCGTACTCTGGCCCGTGCCGTAGCGGTTGTCGAACATGTGCTTCGTGTTCGAGTCGTTCACCGCGATGATGGGGAACTGGAGGATGCCTTCCTTCGCCATCGCCTTGAGCCGGATGACGCCGGTGGTCGTCTCCTCGGTCGAGCCGCGCACCGCGCCGACCAGCGCCTTCCGCTCCGCCTGGCTCAGTCCCTCGACCCATTTCCGGATCGGCGGCGCCAGGTCGTCCAGCCGGTTGAGCGCGATCATGTGGAGCGAGCCCACCAGGTCGGCGCCGTCGTCCTGCGTCATGTCCGGCCCGAACGCGAGCGCGGAGGCGATGTGCCCGTAGTAGGTCTCGTGGTCCTCGCCCTTGATGGCGTAGACGTGCACGCCGTGGTCCCGCACCAGGTGCGCCGCCACGTCGTCCTGGGTGGACAGCGGGTTCGAGGCGCAGAGCGCGATCTCGGCGCCCGCGGCCCGGAGCGTCGCCATCAGGTTGGCGGTCTCGGTGGTGACGTGAAGACAGGCCGAGAGCTTCTGCCCCTTGAGCGGCTGCTCCCTGGCGAACCGCGCCCGGATCTGCCGGAGCACCGGCATGGAGCGCTCCGCCCACTCGGTGCGGCGCTTGCCCTCGTCGGCGAGGGCCAGGTCCTTCACGTCGTACTTGGCAACGGCGGTCGGTGCGCTCATTCGCTCCTCGGGTGTCGTATCAGCGGGCGGCCGACAGCAGGTCCTTCACGCGGTCGGTCGCTTCCCAGGTGAAATAATCGACTTTCAGTTGCCGGCCGTCGACCTGATACGTCCCGCTCGACGGCTTCCGGCCGAAGTGTCCGTACGCGGCGGTCTTGCGGTAGATGGGCCGCTTGAGCTTGAGGGCGTCGATGATGCCCTTCGGCGTGAGGTCGAACACATCGCCCACGATCTTCTCGAGCTGCTCATCGGGGAGTGCCCCGGTGCCGAAGGTGTGCACCATGATGGAGACCGGGTGGGCCACGCCGATGGCGTAGGCGAGCTGCACCTCGCACCGCCGCGCGAGCTTGGCCTCGACGATGTTCTTGGCCACCCAGCGCGCGGCGTAGGCCGCCGAGCGGTCCACCTTCGACGGGTCCTTGCCGCTGAACGCGCCACCGCCGTGGCGCGCCATGCCGCCGTAGGTGTCGACGATGATCTTCCGGCCGGTGAGCCCCGCGTCGCCGTGCGGCCCGCCGATCACGAACCGGCCCGTCGGGTTGATGAGAAACTTGGTGCGCCCGTACTCCAGCCCCGCGCTCTCGAGCACGGGCTTGATGACGCCCTCGATCACGCCCTCGCGGATGGTGCCGTACGCGAGCTTCCGGCTGCCGTTCCGCTCCGCGTGCTGGGTGGACACCACCACGGTGCGCACCGCCACCGGCCGATCGCCCTCGTACTCGACCGACACCTGGGACTTCCCGTCGGGGCGGAGCCACTCGAGCGGACGCTGGCCGTCCAACCCCTTCCGCACCGCGGCCAGCCGCTCCGCGATCCGGTGTGCCAGCATGATGGGCAGCGGCATCCGCTGGCGGGTCTCGTTGGTGGCGTAGCCGAACATCATGCCCTGGTCGCCGGCGCCCTGCGCCCGGTCGGGATCGGCGTCCACGCCCATCGCGATGTCGGGCGACTGGCGATCGATCGAGGTGAGCACCGCGCAGGTGCGACCGTCCATGCCGTAGGACGCGTCGGTGTAGCCGATGCTCTCGACCGTCTGGCGCACGAGGTCGGGGATGTGGACGTAGGTCTTGGTGGTGATCTCGCCCGCAACGACGGCCATCCCCGTGGTCACCAGCGTCTCGCACGCGACGCGGCCCGCCGGATCCCGGGAAAGGATCGCGTCGAGTACCGCGTCGGAGATCTGGTCGGCCACCTTGTCGGGATGGCCTTCGGTGACCGATTCGGAGGTGAAGACGTGTCGCTTGGGTGCGGCCATCGATCGGGAATCCGTGGTTGAAATGGTGGCTGGGTGTGGGTTGGGGAGATTGGCGTGGCTAACCGGGCGTCATCCGACCGCAGTCAGCCGGAATGCCGTCATCCCGGTCGCGCGAATGTCATCCCGAGCGGAGCGAGGGATCTTGCCGGCCACGCTCGACCCATTCCCGGGCAAGATCCCTCGCTTCGCTCGGGATGACAGCAGGCCTCCGCTCGGGATGACAGCAACCGGGCACGCTTCGCCCCGGATGACAGCCACCGCTCACCGACCCACGCAACTTTCATCACGACGCCTTGCCGGGTGGCAAGCTAGCCACCCTCCCGCGACCCGGCAACGCCGAGCGCGGATCGAGCAGCCGCACGTCGATGTATTCCCCCACCACGCTCCGGAGCGTCTCCGAAACTTCCGCCGCGCTTGCCGCCGCCAGCGCCGACTCGGCCGCCCGCGCCGCGGCCGGATCGGGCACCGTCCGCACCACCCACTTGATGAGCGGCAGCGCCGGCGGCGACACGCTCAGCCGGTCGTAGCCAAGCCCAAGCAGGAGCACCGCGCTCAGCGAGTCGGACGCCATCTCGCCGCACACGCTCACCGGAATTCCGGCCGCGCGGCCCACCTCGAGCACCTGGTGCAACTGCCGGACGATCGACGGATGGTGCGGCGTGAACCGGTCGGCCAGGCGGGCGTTGCCGCGATCCACCGCCAGGGTGTACTGCGTCAGGTCGTTGGTCCCGATGCTGAAGAAGTCGCTCACCTCGGCCAGCCGGTCGGCGATGAGCACCGCCGCCGGCGTCTCGATCATGACGCCGACCGGCACCGACTCGGCAGCCCGGATGCCCGCGCGGCGGAGCGACTCGCCCTCCTCCAGCACGATGGCGCGCGACTCCTCCACCTCCTCCACCAGGGTCACGAGCGGGAGCATGAGCTGGATGTCGCGATCCGCCGCCGCCCGGAGAATGGCGCGGACTTGGGGCCGGAATACTTCGGGCTCGTCGAGACAAACCCGGATGGAGCGCCAGCCGAGGAACGGGTTGGCCTCGTTCGGCGCCTTGAACGTCACCGGGAACTTGTCGCCGCCCAGGTCATAGGAGCGGATGACGACCGTGCGGCCGTGGAACGCGGTGGCCACGCGGCGGAAGTAGTCGGCCTGCTCGGTCTCGGTGGGCAGCACGGCCCGGCCCGTGAGGAGGAACTCGGTGCGGAGCAGCCCCACCCCCTCGGCGCCGACGCGGATGGCGGTCTCGATCTCCTCCGGCAGGTCCACGTTGCCCATGAGCGTTATGCGGCGGCCGTCCGGCGTCACCGCCGGCGAGTCGAGGATGGCCTCGAGCTGGAGCTCGAGCCGGTGACGGCGGCTCACCTGCGTCTTGGCCTCGTCCAGCTCGTCGCGCGTCGGGTCTAGCACGATCGTGCCGTTCTGGCCGTCGAGCAGCACCATCATGCCGGGCGGAATGGACGCCATCGCGCCGGACACTCCCATGACGGCGGGGATCCCGAGCGAGTGGGCCAGGATCGCCGCGTGCGCCGTCCGGGTGCCCTCCTCGCTGATGAGGCCGACCACGTGCTCGCGGTCGAGCTGCACGGTGAGCCCCGGCGAGAGCTCGTGGGCCACCACGATCACCTGCTCGTCCGCGGGAATGGACCAGAGCTCGTAGCCCGCGCCGCCCATCAGCCGGTCGAGCATCCGGAGCTGGATCGCGTGCAGGTCGGCCAGCCGCTCGCGCAGCCGGGCGGAGCCCGACCACGCGTTCCGGAGCTCCAGCGCCTTGAACTCGTACGCCGTCTCCGCGCTGAGCTGGTTCTTCCGGATGAGCGCCTCCACCGGCGCGAGGAAGTCCCGGTCCTGGGTCATGAGGATCTGCGCGTCGAAGATGCGCGACTCCTCGGGCCCCGCGCGCTGGAGCACCCGTTCGCCCAGCTCCTGCAGGTGCGCCACCACGAAGTCCACCGCTTCGCGCAGCCGGCGCACCTCGAGCTCGACGTCCTCGGCCCGCACGGCACGGTCCGGCACCTCGGGGAAGTCGAGCCGCACCAGGAACGCGGGCGCGCACGCCACCCCGGGCGAGACTCCGATGCCACGCAGCAGTCGGCTCACGTCAGTCCTCCCCGAATCCGGTCGCCACCAGGTCGGCCAGCGCCGCCACCGCCTGCTCCGCGTCGGGCCCGCGCGCGCGGATGACGATCGAGCTGCCGCACTCGGCCGCGAGCATCATCACCCCCATGATGCTCTTGCCGTTCACCTCGAGCCCGTCCTTGGCGAGCTCGATGTCGGACGCGAAGCCGCTCGCGAGCCGCACGATGCGCGCGGCGGGCCGGGCATGGAGGCCCTCCTGGTTCACGATGGTGGCCTCACGCTCGATCACAGGCCCATCCAGCGGAAGAAGAGGAGGAGACCCATCGCGAGCAGCGCGAAGCGCACGCTCGTGAGGGACGGGCCGAACCACCGGGTCACGGCGGCGCCGACGGCGGCCACGGCCAGCGCCCCGACCGCCCCGGTCCAGCCGAAACCGCGGAGATACCAGGCGGCCGCGAGCGGGAGCGCGAGCCCGACGGCGGCGCCGGCCACCGGGCCGACCCTGGCCGCGGCGCCCGGCACCCAGCTCGTGCCGATGGCCGAGCCCACCCGCATTCCCGCGTCGAGCCCCGTCCGGAGCGCCCACACCGCCGTGAGCAGCCGGACCACGTTGTACGTGACGAGGAACCCGAGGATGGCCCACCAGCCGGCGCCGAGCACCACGGCCACCAGTGCCAGTCCCATGAGCGCCGTCACCAACCCGGCCCAGAAGAGCTCGTCGCCCAGCGCGCCGAGCGGGCTGCAGAGCGCCGTCCGAAGGCGGGCGATCTGCGCGCCGGGCACGGCCTCGTATTCCGCCCGCGCCGTCGCGCCGAGCGCCAGGCCAGCGAGGTTCGGGTTGCAGTTGAAGAACTCCGCCGAGCGGACGACGGCCTCGCCGTGCCGCACCGGATCCACCGTCTTGAGGTCCTCGAGCAGGGGCTCCGCGGCGTATCCCATCCCGACCCCGAGCATGCGCTCGTAGTTCCAGCTCCCCTGCACCGCCATGAGGCGGAGGAGCGCCCGCCAGCCGCCGGTCATCGGAGCACCGCCAGCAGCGTCCCGGCCGCCACGCCCGCCGCGAGCCATCTCAGCCGTGCGCCGCGGCCCGCGCTCCGGACGGCGCCGGCCGCGGCGGCGGAAAGCGCGGTACCGACGGCCACCAGGGTGAGCCCCACCGCGGTGCGGCGGTCGAGCTGGACGCCGCGCGAGAGAGCCCACGCGAGGAGGAGGCCGAAACCGGTCAGCAGCGCACCGCGCGCCGCGTCCCGCGCGATGCCGCCGTACTGCAGCACGCGGATGGCGCCGCTCTCGCCGGCGGCGAGCGCCGCGGCCCGGCGCTGGATGGCCCGCGCGTTCCACCGGCGCACCTGCTTGAGGCTCCAGCCGCCGAGTACCGCGAGCACCAGCGCCAGGCCCACGCTCAGGCCGAGTCCCAGTTCCCACGGTGCGCCGGCCGCGAGTGCGGCACCGGCCACGGCCGCGGGGCCGAAATCGGGGTAGCGGACGGCGCCGATCGGCAGCACGTCGAGCGCGAACAGCTCGAGCAGCGCGCCGACCCGGAGTCCGGCCTCCACGTCGCCCGCGAGCCAGCCCGCCACGGTTCCGGCCACCAGCGGGCGCGAGATCATCGCCTGCGGCACGCTCACCAGGTCGAGCGCCACCAGTGTGCCCCACACCACCAGGAGGAGCACCGCCTCCGGCGCGATCGCCGTCACGCGAGGGCCTTGAGCGCCACGGGCGCGGTGGTCGGCAGGTCCTGCGCGCTCACCTTCGCGCCCGACGCCTCGACCGCCTCGAGCGCGTGCAGCTCGTCGTCGGTGAGGTAGACGTAGGGGAGCCGCTCTCGGCGGCCGGGCCGGTGGTGGATCCCGCCGAGGTTGATCTTGTGGACGATCGCCGGAGCGGCCCGGTGGAGCGCGACCATGGTCTCGACGTCGCCGGTGAGCAGCATCGTCCGCACGGGGCTCCCCTGCCATTCGTCCAGGTGCGAGGCCGCCTCCGCCACCGTGGCGAAGCGGAGCTCCACGCCGGCCGGGACCGCCATCCGGTAGAGATCCTGCTCCCAGGCGCTCGCCGCGACGCCCTCGTCCACCAGCACGATGAGCGAGATGCCGAGGGAGCGTCCCCAGCCGATCACCACCTGGCCGTGCACCAGCCGGTCATCCACGCGTGAGAGCGCGATCGGCATCAGGGGACCCGGATCGCCGAGCCCCCGGCGATGGCCGCGCGCGCGGCCGCCTCGTCGAGGGCGAGCGTCCGGTGAAACACGAAATCCACCAGCATGGCGAGGTTGACCCCGGTGACCACCTTGGCCATGCCGCCGCTGCGCAGCCGCTTGAGCACGGCGAACAGGCACGAGCCGCTAGAGAGGTCCACGAAGACGACCGCGGGCCCTGCCCCGACCGCCTCCGCCACCCGCTCCTCGAGCGCGCCGCGGTCGCAGCCGGTGTTGGAGACCGCCGTGAGCGCGCCGGTGACCCCGCTGATCTGCTCGGCCGCTTCCACCAGGGCATCGGCCAGCCGGCCGTGACACACGACGACGCCCCGCAACCCCTCACTCATAGTCCTCCTGCAGGTACTCGCGCACGCCGCGCTGCTCCTTCATGCGCTTGATGAGCCGGGCGTTGAACGCCGCGGCCACGTCCACGCCCGAGTAGCGCAGCAGGTGCATCATCGCCACGACTTCGGACATCACGGTGATGTTCTTGCCCGGGTTGAGCGGCACCACCACGCGCGGCACGGCCACGTCGAGGATCAGCGTCTCCTCGCGCGCGAGCCCGGTGCGGTCGCTGTCGCGCGCGGTCTCCCAGTCGTCGAGCTGCACCACCACTTCGATCCGCTTCTGCTGCCGCACCGCGCGCACGCCGAAGAGCGCCGGGATGTCGATCAGCCCGATGCCGCGGATCTCCATGTGGTGCGCCGCCAGCTCATGTCCCCGGCCGATGAGCACGTCGTTGCCGCGCCGGGTGACCTGCACGACGTCGTCCGCCACCAGGCGGTGGCCGCGCTCGACCAGATCGAGGACGCACTCGCTCTTCCCGATGCCGGAGCGGCCCACGAACAGGAGGCCCACGCCGTACACGTCGGCCAGCGAGCCGTGCAGCGTGGTGCGCGGCGCGAACGCTTCTTCCAGGATTGGCTTGATGCGGCGGTAGAACTCCGCCGTCTTGAGCCTGGAACGGAACACCGGCACGCCGCGCGACCGCGCCAGCTCGAGCAGCTCGGCCGGCACCTCCTGGCCCTTGGTGACGAAGATGCAGGGGAGGTCGAACCCGAAGAACTTGACCAGCGACGCCTGCCGGTCCTCGGGCGCGAGCGAGTTGAGATAGGTGATCTCCGTCTCGCCGAAGACGTGGATGCGCTCCGGCGCGAACCGCCCCGTGTAGCCGGCGAGCGCCAGGCCGGGGCTCGCCACTTCGGCGCCGGGCATCTGGCGGTCGAGCCCGAGATCGTCCGTGAGCGTCTCGAGCTGGAGCGGGTCGCCGCGGCGGGCGACGAATTCGCGCAGGCGCAGCATCAGCCGAGCGGCTGGATGTCGCGGGAGCGGCGGGGCCGGGTCGAGCCCTTGTCGAGCTGGCGGCGGAGCTTCTCCTCCGCGCGGTCGAGCGCGGTGCGATGATCGTCCCCCTCGCCGTGGGCCACGAGCCACTCGCCGCGGGCCAGGTGCAGCCGGAGCTCCACGAACTGCTGTCCGCTGTCGATGCCGAACACGACTGCCGCTTCGACCGGCCCGCGCGCGAGCAGGCCCAGCCGCTCGACCACGCTGCGGGCGCGCTCGCGCAGCTCGTCGGAGATCTCGCAGTGGCGGGCGGTGATCGTCGTCTGCATGGCAATCCCTCCTGGCTCAGGCGCCGCCCGAGCCGGCGATGATGGCGTGGAGATGCTGTTCCGTCTCGGTCGCGCTGCGCTCCCAGGTGAGGCCTTCGGCAAAGCGGCGGGCGCCGGCGCCGAGCGCGGCCACCAGCGCCGGCGCGCCGGCCAGCTCGAGCATCCGCCGCGCGAGCGCCTCGACGTCGCCGTGCGGAACCAGGAACCCGGTCTCGCCGTCGCGCACCGAGTCTCGCAATCCCGGACTGTCGGACGCGATGGACGGGGTGCCGCAGGCGGCGGCCTCGACGATCGTGATGCCCCAGCCCTCCTTGGGCGAGGGGAAGACGTTGGCCCAGGCGCGGCGGAGCAGCTCGAGCTTCTGCGCTTCGCTCACGAAGCCGTGGAACCGCACGGCGGTGCCCTGCCCCAGCTCGAGCGTGAGCCGCTCGAGCTCGGCCCGGTGGTCGCCGCCGC
>JAICLE010000029.1 GCA_025927545.1 Gemmatimonadales bacterium | reverse complement strand
TGGGCCCCCGGCCCCGGCAGCCGGCGGTCGAGCCCGACGCGCTCCTGGAGGTAGAAGACCGGGCCGCGGCTGGTGAGCCGGACCAGCACGGCCAGGAGCACGAAGACCGGCAGCAGCGCCAGCACCGCCAGCAACGCCAGCACAAAATTGAGCGCCCGCACGGTCCGGGCCCTGTGTGGCAACTCCATCGGGATGGGCGGGCCGTCCGGCCGGCGCTCGGCGTCGGCCGCCCAGGGACTCTGGGGTGCCGGCCGGACGGCCGCGTCGGTGCGTTCAACCAGCGCTTCCATCCATCGGATCACGTGTGTCGTCCGTCGCCGTATGGCTCGGGTTTTCGAGGGGACCGCACTCAGCACTGACCAGCGGCCGGGCGATTGCGGGGGACGCGGCCGCTGCGCGTCGGTCGCGGCGCCGCATTTCGCACGATCCATGCCGGTGCGGGCCTGGTGAGGCGACACATTCTTGCACTCATCTATGGCACTTGTCGGCAATGACTTGGTCCCTCGCGGAGCAGCAGGTGAAACCGGCTCGCCTGGATTCGTGTCGTAGACCGCCCACAAGGAATCCGGATCGTGCCACAGCGTCAAGCGCGGAGCGCCCACCAGCGGACGAGCAGGATCGTACCCAGGGCCAGCAGCAGGTGGGTGGCGCCCAGCGAGGTCACTCCGCCGAAGATGAGCACCGCCCACGCGACCAGCGATGCCACCGCCGCAAGCAACGTCAGTGCCAGCATGAAGGCTCCTTGACTCGGTTGATTCTCGGAGACGAGGTTCCTATCTTAGTGCACGCGGGAGCGGGGAGCCACATTATTGAGCCAACAGGTCCGGTGATGGGGCCGAATGCCAGGGCCGATGTCATGCCCCTCGGGGGAAGGCAGGAGTCGTGGTGAGGTCGCCGCAGGTTCTCATTGGGCTTCAATAATCCTCCTCGCTGCCGTGCCCTCGTGCGCCGATCGGACTCCGGTCGGCGCACGTTTCGTCGTGTCCACCTTGACCTGATGGAAGGCCCCCGCCTTCTTCCTCGCAGGCCTTGTCACCGGAACCAGCCATGCCGCGATGCAGAGTGACGCGGCGCGTGCACTTCAATGCCGCGCACCGCCTGCACAACCCCGCCGCTTCCGATGCCTGGAACCGGACGACCTATGGGGTCTGCAACAATCCGAACTATCACGGGCACAACTACGAACTGGACCTCTCGGTCGAAGGGGACGTCAACCCGGACACCGGGTACGTGCTGGACCTGAATCATCTGAAGGAGCTGGCGCAGGAGCGGCTGCTGCGTCACCTGGATCACAAGAACCTGAACCTCGACGTGCCCTGGTTCCGCGAGCTGATCCCGACCTCAGAGAACATCGCCGTGGTGTGCTGGCGGGAGCTGCGGGCGGCGCTCCCGGCCGAGCTCGCGCTCAGCCTCCGCCTGTGGGAGACACCGAGAAACTATGTCGACTACCAAGGTGAGTGACCCTGCGGCCCAGGTCCCGGCACGGCCCGCCCGCACCGCGGTCACACACCCCGGCCTTCCCGAGCCGCACCTCGAGCCGTTCGCGGACAAGGTTCGCGCGGTGCTCGCGGCGTTGGGCGAGGACCCGGGGCGCGAGGGACTGCTGAAGACGCCGGACCGGGTCGAGTCGTCGCTCAGGTTTCTGACCCAGGGCTATCATATGACGGTGGCCGATGTCATCGGCGACGCCGTATTCGAGGAGAGCCACCAGAGCATGATCATGGTGCGCGACATCGAGCTCTATTCGCTGTGCGAGCACCATCTGCTGCCCTTCTTCGGCCGGGCGCACGTCGCCTACATCCCGAACGGCAAGATCCTGGGGCTGTCCAAGGTGGCGCGGATCGTCGATGTCTTCGCCCGGCGGTTGCAGGTGCAGGAACGGCTCACCGACGAGATCGCCGACGCGATCATGGACGTCCTCGTTCCCACCGGTGTCGGCGTGGTGATCGAAGCGGCGCATTTCTGCATGATGATGCGCGGCGTCGAGAAGCAGAACTCGCGCACCGTGACGAGCGCCCTGCGGGGGATCTTCCGCGACGATTCCAGGACCCGCACGGAGTTTCTGCGGCTGGCGGCCCATGGGGGGAAGCTGCTCGAGTGACGCCGCTGGACGGCCGCGTGGCACTGGTCACGGGTGCATCGCGCGGCATCGGCGGCGCCACGGCCGAGGCGCTGCGCCGGGCGGGAGCGCGGGTGGTGCGGGTCGCGCGCTCCCTCTCACCCGCGGAGGGCTTCGTCGACCTGCCCGCGGACCTCACCGATCCCCGGCAGGTGGAGGCGCTGGCCGACCGGGTGCGCCGGGAGCTGGGGTCCCCCGACATCGTGGTCAGCAACGCGGGCGGCTTCCTGCTCCGGCCGCTCGAGGAGACCACGGTCGCCGATTTCGATGCCCAGGTGGACCTCAACCTGCGGACCGCGTTCACGCTGGCCCGTGCCTTTCTGCCGATCCTCCGGGCTGCGGGGCAAGGCTGCTACGTCACCATCGGCAGCGTGGCCGACCACGTTGGCTTTCCCGAGAACGCCGCCTATGCCGCCAGCAAGTACGGGCTTCGCGGCCTGCACGAGACGCTTCTCGCGGAGTACCAAGGCACGGGAGTGCGCCTCACGCTCGTCTCACCCGGTGCGACCGACACCGCGATCTGGAACTCGGTCGATCCCGACCACCGCGAGGGGTTGCCCCGGCGGGCCGACATGCTCCGGCCCGCCGATGTCGCCGACGCGGTACTCTTCGTTGCCACCCGGCCGCCGCACGTGCTCATCGATTGGCTCCGGCTCGGCCCGGCCTGACCGACCTCCTTCTCCGCCGAGACCCGTCACATGCCTGCTGCTCCCCTGCGCCGTTCACTGCTCGCCGCGCTCGCCCTCATGGCCGGGCCCGTCGCGGCCCAGACCAGTGGCTCGTCTCCGGTGCCCGCGCTGCCGGACAGCAGCGGTTGGGGCGTCCACGTGCTCACCGTCGCGCGCGACCACGGGGGCGCGCTCTGGGTGGGCACGTATGGGCAGGGGATCTATCGTCTCCGCCCCGGCGCCGGCGCGTGGGAGCCGATCCGTCACGACACGACGGCCGGTTCCATCTCGATGGACTTCGTGCAGGCGATCGCGTTCGGGCCGCGGGGCGAGATCTGGTACGGCACGGTCGGCAACGGCTGGGGACTCTCGACCGACGGCGGGCAGAGCTGGCGGAACTGGACCTACGATCAGCTCGGCCCCGAGTGGCAGTACGTGATCCCCGATGGGATCGTCACCCGTGGGGACACCACCGTGGTCGCGACCGCCGATGGCCTCCAGATCACCACCGATGACGGGGAGCACTGGACCGCCATCGGCGACGCCGTGGGTCCGCCGGCGCGCGGCCCGGCCGATACCGCGCTTCCGCTCCTGACGAACGAGTACGTGCGAAGACTGGCGGCCGACCGGCGCGGCTGGAACGTCACCACGCTCAGAGGCAACCAGCGAGTCTATCACACGGATGCCGGCTGGAAGGCCGTGCCGATCGCCGCCGCCGCGTTTCCGCCGGCCAACGCCATCCTCATCGGCCGGCAGCAGTTCCGCGGCACGCGGTGCGGGCTCCGCCCGGCGACGGATACGCTGCCCTGTATCCGGCACGCCGCGCCGGCAGCCGGAGCCCCCAAGCCGCCGCGCACGGTCTGGCTCCAGCGGCCGATCGCGCGGAGCGACAACGCCTACATCGACCAGACGTACCGCTACGGCTCGACCATGGGGGGATTCTTCCAGCAGCATCAAGGGGTGGAGTTCAACAACCCCGACGGGACGCCCGTGATGGCGGCGCTTGGCGGTCGCGTGGTCTATGCCGGCCGCGCCGAGGAAGGGGCGCTCACCATCGCCATCCGCCACGACACGACGGTGACCGCCCGCGGCCAGCGGTTCCGGCTCTATTCCATCTACTACCACAACTCGTCGCTGGCCGTGAAGGTGGGCGACCGGGTGAAGACGGGCCAGGTGATCTCGCGTGTCGGCAACACCGGCCGCGCCACCAACGACCATCTCCATCTCGAGCTCGCCGCGTCGCCGACCGATTCGATCGGCGCGATCGTGGACTCGCTCCAGCGATTCCCACCGTACACAGTCAACCCGGAGCTCTGGATCGAGCCACTCCCGGGCACCGGCATCGTGGCAGGGCAGGTGTTCGATTCCGCGGGCGCGGCGGTGCCGCAGGCGCGCATCTACGGACTGGCCAAGCGAGATCCGATCGAGACCCCGTTCTCGTACGCCGAGACCTACGGCGACAAGGCCCACGGCCACCCGCTCTACGGCGAGCACTTCGCGGTGAGTGACGTGCCGGCGGGCACCTACGTCACCGGCACCGAGATCGATGGGAAGAAGGTCTATCGCCGGGTGACGGTCGAGCCGGGGCAGCTCACCTGGGTCGTTTTCCGGCCCTGAATGTTCATCGAGCTGACCGATCACCTGCGCTGTCCGGCGGAGCACGAAGAGGCGTTCCTGGTGCTCCTCCCGGACGTGGTCGAAGGACGCTGTGTGCGGAGCGGCACGCTGGGCTGTCCGATCTGTGACCGCCGCTTCACGATCGCGGAGGGCGTGCTTCACATGCGCGATGCGCCCGCACCCCCGTTGGCGGCGACGGCGCTAAGCGCCGATGCCCTCACCTCGCTCGTGGGCCTCGGCGGGCCGGGAGGCTATCTGGTGCTGGTGGGGCCGCCCGCGGCCAGCTGGCGCGACGTCGCCGAACTCGCCCCCGGCGTGGCGCTGGTGGCGGTGAACCCCCCGGACGAGGTGCGTGATGGCGGTGGCGTCAGCGTGGTGCGGGCAAGGCGGCTCCCGCTCAAGACGAGCTCGATGCGCGGCGTGGTGCTCGGGCAGCCGTTCGGCACGGATCCGCACTGGGTGCGCGAGGGCGCGCGAGTGGTCCTGCCGGGGTTGCGGGTGGTGGGTGAAGGCGCTGATCCCGCGCCCGCACTGATCCAGCTGATGGCGAGCGCGGATGGGGTCTGGGTCGGCAGCCCGCCCCGCTGATCAGCGCCTGCGCCGCTTCAGCAGCCAGGCAATTACCCAGATCGCACCCAGTACGCCGGACGACGGCCGCGATGATTCCAATGCTCATGCTCAGCTCCCTCCCGGGCCCTCGTGGGGCTCGGCGTACAGCGCCTCGATCGCGGCTCGGTGCCGCTCCTCCACCACCCGCCGGCGGACCTTGAGGGTCGGGGTCAGCTCGCCACCTTCCACGCTGAAATCCCGGGGCAGCAGCAGGAACTTCTTCGGCATCTCGAACTGGGCCAGGTCCCGGAGCATCTTCCGCACCTCGCGCTCCACCTTGAGGTGCACGTCCGGGACGCTCACCAGGCGCTCGAGATCGTCGGACGGCAGCCCGCGGCGCGAGGCCCACACGCGGAGCGGCTCGGGGTTGGGAACCACGAGCATGATGGGAAAGGGCCGCCGGTCGCCCACCATCACGACGTTGGAGACGTACTTGCTGCCCTTGGCGAGGTTCTCGATCGGCTGCGGCGCGATGTTCTTTCCGCCCGCCGTCACGATGAGGTCCTTCTTTCGATCGGTGATCCGGAGGTACCCCTCGGCGTCGATCAGCCCGATGTCGCCGGTGTGGAACCAGCCGTCGGGATCGAGCGCCTCGGCCGTCGCCGCGGGCTTGCCATAATAGCCGTGCATGACGTTGGGCCCGCGGGTGACGATCTCGCCGTCGTCCGCGATGCGCACCTCGACACCCGGAATCGGGAGCCCGACGGTCCCGAGCTTCGTATGCCGGTGGGTGTTGACCGCGATGACCGGCGAGGTCTCGGTCAACCCGTAGCCCTCGAGGATCGGCATCCCTGCCGCGTAGAAGAAGCGTGCGATCTCCGCCGAGAGCGGCGCGCCGCCCGAGATGAAGAACCGGATACGGCCGCCGGTGCGCGCCCGCAGCCGGGCGAAGACGAGACGGTCGGCCAGATGACGCGCCAGCAGGAGCGAGGGGGGGATCGGCACCCGCGCGAGGGTGCGGTCCGCCCACTCCTCGCCCACCCCGCGCGCCCAGGCGAACATGCGCCGGCGCGGCGCGGGGCTCGCGCGCACGCTGTCCAGCACGCGGGCGTAGATCTTCTCGTACAGTCGGGGCACGGCGGCCATCAGCGTGGGCCGGCATTCCTGCATGTCGGCCGCCACTGTGTCGATGCCGCCGGCGTAGTTGATCACGACGCCCGCGTGGAACATCGAGTAATGGCCGAACATCCGCTCGAAGATGTGCGAGAGCGGCAGGAACGACAAACATTCGTCCCGGTCGCCGAAGGTGAACAGCCGGCAGCAGGTGGTGACGTTCGACGCGATATTGCCGTGGGTAAGCATCACGCCCTTGGGCTCGCCGGTGGTGCCGGAGGTGTAGATCAGCGTAGCCAGGTCGGCCGGGGAGGTGGCCAGCGCGTGCGTGCGCCACTCGGGGTGGTGGGCGGCGGCGGCTCGCCCGCAGCGGAGCAGCTCCTCCAGCCCGAGAACCCCATCCAGGCCGGCGCCCACGGGGTCGAGGGTCACGATGTGCCGGAGCCCGGGCAGCCGTTCGCGGATGGCGAGCGCCTTCTCGAGCTGGGCTGCCGACGAGACCACCAGCGCGACGGCGCCGGAGTCGCGCAGGATGTATTCGATCTGCCGGGCGGGCAGGGTAGGGTAGATCGGGACGTCGGTGAGGCGGGCGGTGAGGCAGGCGTAGTCGGCGATCGCCCACTCCGGCCGGTTTTCGCTCAGGATGGCGACGCGGTCGCCGTCCCGGATCCCGAGCTCCCGGAGGCCCAGACTCATCGCCTGCACCCGCTCGGCGAGCTCGGCGTAGCTCAGCTCGCTCCAGCGACCTTCCCGCCGGATGCGCGTCGCGACCGGCCGGTTCCCATACGCCTCGAGGGTCTGGAAGTAGAGCTCGGTGAGTGTGCTCGGCGTGACGGCCCCCTAGTGCTGGAACAGAACGATGAAGCGCTGCCCCGAGCCCGGCACCACCGCTCCGCGGGTGCGGGTGGCCCGCGCTTCGACGATCACCGTATCCGGCGGCTCGCCGATGACGGACAGCACGGCCGCCGCGGTGCCGTCCGCGCCGGTCGTGAGCGTGTCCGCCACCGCGCCGGTGCTGAACACGACGGCGGGCGGGGCCGCAGCCGGATCGGGGGAGGTGATGGCGTAGATCACCCGCCGCCCGGGCAGCGCGCCCGGCGGGTTGAAGCTGTCGAGCCGGGTGACCATGTCGCTGGAAGTTCCCGTTCCGGGGGGCACGGTGAGAACCGAGTCGCCGGGCAGGACAAGGGTGTCGGCCGGGGCCACGACCGCGAAGGTGATCAGCTCCGAGTTGAGCGAGCCGACGCCCGCCTGCACCCGTGCGGCGCCGGGTGTGACGCCGGTCAGCAGCCCGGTGGCGTCGATCGTGGCGGTGGCGTCGGCCGAGAGCCAGGTGACCGGCGTGCCCACGCTGTCGCCGTTCTTGTCCAACGGCTTGGCGGAGAGCTGGATCGATTCGCCCACTTCAACGCTGTCGGGCCCCGGCACGGTCACGTCGAGCTGCACCACGCCGGCTTCGGTCTCCTGCAGCCCGCTGCAGCCGGCGAGGGCGCCGAGGAGCAGCAGCGCCAGGCGTCGGCTCACGTCGTCTCCGGAGCCGGGCTGCTTGCGATATCGCGCAGGGCGCTCTCCGCGTGGCGCACCCAGCGCTCGGCATCCGGCCCCTTGGGCGGCCGGGCGAGAAAGGCCCGCAGGTGCTCGGCTGCCTGCTGCGAGTCGCCTCGCTTCAGCAGGAGGAACGCCACGCCGTAGTGCGCGCCTCCGAGACTCGGGTCGAGCTCCAGCGCGCGCTTGTAGTGGCGGATCGCCTCCTCGGGCTGGCCCGTCTTGGTAAAGGCGATGGCCATGTTGAGCAGGATCCGGGAATCGGTCGGGTTGTCCCGGAACGCCAGCCGGTAGGAGGTGAGCGCGGCCTCGAAGTCCCCCTGCCGCTCCAGCGCGAGCCCCTCGTTCAGGTAGTCGAGCCGCTGCGGGCTGAGCGTCTCGCGATGCTCTTTGCTGAACAGGCGATTCCAGAAGCTCATGGGGGGAAGGCGGATCTCCGGGCAAAGTCAAACGGGGACAACGTTTTGGACTTCGGAAAAGATACTTGGCGACCTAAACCGCCGCAACGCGGCCCGCCGGTTGCTGGCGCGACCGCGCGCGCGTAGCTTGGTGGGGACTCGATCGGGGAGGCAGGGACTATGCGTCGCTCCGCACCCAGCGGGCCGCGGGGAGTGCTCGAGGTGGACTGGCCGTTCTTCGGCGAGATCTGCCGCGCCCTGGCCCTCCGCGTGGCCCGCGACTATCAGCCCGAGATCGTTCTCGGGATCGCCAAGGCCGGCGTGATCCCCGGTGTGGTGGTCGCGTCCATCCTGCAATGCGAGTTCAGCTCGATGACCGTGACCCGCCGGGAGGAGGGCGCCGCTCCCGTGCTCGTCTCGGGTCCGCCGCAGACGATCCGCGGACGACGGATCCTCCTGGTGGACGAAACCTGCGATACCGGCTCGACCATGAAGCTCGCCCTCAGCGAAGTCCGCGCGCTCGGCCCCGCGGAGGTGCGGAGCGCCGTCTCGTTCAAGACGGGCGAGTACGCTCCGGACTACCACGCGTTCGAAACCGACAGCTTCATCATTCTTCCGTGGGACCGCGAGATCATTCAGGGCGGCGAGCTGGTGCTGCGGCCCGAGTACGCCGCCCGGCTCTAGGGACGCTGCAACCCTGGCGGCCCGCCGCCTGTCGAACGGGGGTCCTCTCCACCGGAGCGCCCTGATGCCGCGGACCCCGATCCTGTCCTGCCTCGTAATCTTTCTCCTGCCCGCGCTGTCGCAGGCCCAGCAGCCCGAGCGCTACCGCCTGGCCGAAGGCGACGCAGCAATCTACAACCTGGCCGGCAAGCTACGGGTCGAGCCGGGCAATGGCGCGGTCACCGTCGAGATGACCCGGACCGGCGCCGACGCCGCGCGCCTCACGGTGGCGCAGGGCGAGATCGGCGGCCGCGCCACCCTCCGAGTCATCTACCCGTCCGATGCGATCCGCTACGCTGAGGGCGGGGAGAATTCCTCTACCCAGCTTCGCGTCCGCGAGGACGGCACGTTCGGCGATTTCGACGAGGATAACGACGGCCATCATGAGCGCCACGGCCGGCATGGGGGAGGGGAGGGCCGGCGAGTCAGGATCAGCAGCGAAGGGCCGGGGCTCGCCGCCGGCGCCGACCTCCTGGTGCGCGTGCCGCGTGGGCAGCGCGTGGCGGTGTTCCTGGCGGTCGGCGCGGTTACCGTCGGGAATGTGGACGGCGACCTGCGCGTGGACGCCAGCAGCGCGCCGGTGACCGCCACCGGAACCAGGGGCGCGCTGAACATCGAGGTCGGCTCGGGACCCGTGCAGGTGTCTGACGCCACGGGCGAGCTCAACGTGGACACCGGCTCCGGTTCGGTGGACCTGTCGCGCCTCCGCGGCGGCCCGCTGTCGGTCGAGACGGGGTCCGGCGACGTCACGGCCACCGACCTGGAGAGCACGGAGCTCACGGTCGAGACCGGATCGGGCGACATCCGGCTGACCGGCGCCGCTGCGCCGGAGCTGTCCCTCGAGGCCGGCAGCGGCGGCATCACGGCCGAGCTGCGCCGGGACGTCGCCTCGCTCGAGGTTCAGACCGGCTCCGGGGACATCGCCATCCGCGCTCCGGCGTCGCTCGGCGCCACCGTGGAGATCGAGACCTCCAGCGGCGACATCGACACCGATTTTCCGCTGCAGATCACCCGGCGCGGCCGGGATCACGTGACCGGGTCGATCGGTGACGGGAAGGGGACGATCGAGATCGAGACCGGCTCCGGCGAGGTCAGCCTGCTGAGGGCCCCGAGCTGAGGCCGAGGGCGCCGGCGTAGCTCGAGCCCTGCGCCATTCGCTCGTACAGCGTGCTCAGCGTCTCGGGGGCGCCCGCCAGGAAGCGGCAGCGGGCGTCCCCGCGCGAGCGGCACTCCACTTCCATCACCGCCACCAGCCCTTCCGACAGCCGCCCGAAGAAATCCGCCAGGAGGCCGCAGGTGAGATGGCACGACGGGAACTCGCCCTGCCCCTCGTCCACCGCCTCCGCCCACTCCGCGGCGTCGAGCGCCAGCACCGCGGGCCCCAGTGCCTGCGCGCTGAGCGCGCCCCAGCCCGACTCCGCGAAGAACTCCGACAGCGCCGCGCTCAGGTACTCCGCATCGAGGTCAGGCGGCTGCTCCACGCCGCGGCTCGCCCGGAGCCAGGCGGCGAACTCCGTGTAGAGCTCTTCGCCGCCGGCGAACCCCGCCTCCTGCAGGTAGGACGCGGCCTGGAGGCCCGTATCGCGCTCGAGCGCCGCGCGGAGCTGGTGAATGACCCGCCGCCCGAGGCGGAGGCCGGGGCGCGAAGGTGACGTCGGTTGGAGGCTCATGCGACCGTGAGTCGGAGTGAGGGGCCGGGTGACCGAACTTAGGCCGTGCGGCCGAGGCGACGCAAGAGCTCCGCCTCGTCGATGATCTCCACCTCGCAGGCGCGCGCCTTCTCGAGCTTCCCGCCGGCATCGGCGCCCGCGACGACGGCGTCGGTCTTCCGGCTCACGCTGCCTGTCACGCGGCCGCCCGCGGCTTCAATCAGTTCGGTGGCCTGACCCCGGGAGAGCGTCGGCAGCGTGCCGGTGAGCACGTAGCTCCTGCCCTTGAGCGCGCCGTCCGCTTTCGCTGCGCGAGGCTCGCTGAAGGTGAGCCCGGCCCGCTCGAGCCGGCGGATGAGCTCGTGATTGCGCGGCTCCGCGAAAAAGGCTGCCGCCGCTTCCGCGATCGCGGGGCCGACGCCGGGCACGTCGCTGATGTCCTCCTCGCTGGCGTGCATCAGCGCCTGCATGGTGCCGAACCGCCGGGCGAGCAGTTGCGCCACCGTTTTCCCGACATGCCGGATGCCAAGTCCGAAGAGCAGCGACGAGAGCGGGCGGGCCTTCGACGCGTCGATCGCGGCGACGAGCTGCCCGGCCGACTGCGCGGCGAACCGGTCGAGCTGGACGAGCCGCTCCGCCGTGAGCTCGTACAGGTCGGCCACGTCGCTGATGAGTCCGGCCGTGAGGAACTGCCGCACGCGCTCGTAACCCAGCCCGCGGATGTCCATCGCGTCGCTCGAGGCGTAGTGCACGATCCCCTCCAGCACGCGTCCCGGACAGGAGACATTGGGGCAGTAGCGCATGGCCTCGCCGGCGGGGCGCTCGACCGGCGTGTCGCAGGCGGGACAGCGGTCGGGCATCCGGAACGCGCGCTCTTGGCCGGTGCGCTTGTCGGGCAGCGGTCGCACGACCTGGGGAATCACTTCGCCCGCGCGGATGATCTCCACCTGGTCGCCGATCCGGATGTCCTTCTGCGCGATCAGCTCCTCGTTGTGCAGCGTGGCGGCGCTGACCGTCACTCCCGAGATCTCGACCGGGGCGAGTACCGCCCAGGGATTGAGTGCCCCGGTGCGCCCCACGTTGATCCGGATGTCCTCCACCCGGGTCACCGCCACCTCGGGCGCGAACTTGCGGGCGATGGCCCAGCGCGGCTCCCGCCCGCCTACGCTGCCCAGCTCGCCGTGAAGTTCCAGGCGGTCCACCTTCACCACCACGCCGTCGGCCTGGAATGGCAGGCGCGGGATCAGTTCCTCGTAGCTCGTGATCGCTGCCTGCACCTCGGCCAGTGTTCCAAAGCGCTCGCGATGGGACTCGATCTGGAAGCCCCAGCCGGCCAGCAGATCCAGCAGTTCCCAGTGCGTCCGCGCGCTGAGTCTCCCCTCGATGGGCTCGACCGCGAACGCGAACATCCGCAGCCGGCGGCGGCGGGTGATGTTGGGATCGAGCTGGCGGAGGCCGCCCGCGGCGGCGTTTCGCGGGTTGGCGAAGAGCGGCTCACCGTCCCGCTCACGTCCCTGGTTGACGCGGGTAAATCCGGCGTACGGGAGGTAGACCTCGCCCCGGATCTCCATCAGCCGGGGCCAGCCGTCGCGCTTGAGCGCCAGCGGCACGTCCGCGATGGTGCGCAGGTTGGCCGTGATGTCCTCGCCAATGATGCCGTTGCCGCGGGTGGCACCGGCCGTGAGGCGGCCGCCCTCGTAGGTGAGGCTCACGGCCGCGCCGTCGATCTTGATCTCGGTGGTGTAGCCGGCGATTCTCACCTCGGGGAGGATGCGCGCGTTGCGCTCCTCCCAGGCCGTGAGCTCCTCCGGTGTAAAGGCGTTGCCCAGGGAGATCATGGGGCGGAGATGGGTCACCTTCGCAAGCGCGCTGGCGACGGGTGCCCCGACGCGCTGCGTGGGGCTGTCGGGCGAGCGCAGCGCGGGATGGTCGGCCTCGAGCTGCTGGAGCTCGCGGAACAGCCGGTCGTACTCGGCGTCGGAGATCTCCGGCGCATCGAGCACGTAGTAGGCGTGATTGGCCCGATCGATCTGCTCGCGCAGCCACGCGGCCCGCTCGGCTGCGCCCCCGGTCACCGCGCGGTGGACTCCTGGCTCAGGACGGCCCGGGCCACGCCGACGAGGCGCTCGATCTCGGGCGAGACGCCTTCGGCCAGCCCTGGCTCGTCCGGCGACGGCGGCGGGTACGCCGCGAGCATGCGCCGGAGGAAGCCGATGAGCGCGCCCTGCTCCTGCTCGCGCCGGCGCGCCTCCTCGTCCTCACCCTTCCGCTGCCGCAGGCGCTCGAACCGGTGCGCGTTGCGGAGTGCCTTGGCGGTGAGGTTGGCCACGACCTGGCAGAACTGCAGATCGGCTGCGGAAAAGCTGGGGCCGTCGCGGAAGGTGCGCAGGAAGATGGCGCCGATGGCCGTCCCCCGCCACGAGATCGGGATGACGGTAATGGCCTTGACCTTCCGGGCGGCCAGTGCCCAGCGCGCCGGGCCGAGGGATGGGTCGGTGGCCGCGTCGGCGATGAATACGGTTTCGCCCGTCTGGAGCGCGCGCCGGAGCTCGGGGTAGCGGTCGAGGTCCACCACGTAGTTCCGGATGCCCGGGTCCTCGTAGCTGGCCACCAGGCGCACGCTGCCGCCCCCTCGCTCGGCGAGGAAAATGGAGCAGCGGTCGAGGCCGAACGTCTCCCCGAGGCGCAACGTGACCGACTGCACGACCTCGGCGAAATGGAGCGAGCCGCCGATGTCCTGCAGGATCTCGATGATCGCGAGGAGGTGCTTGCGCTCCTGCTCCAGCGCGCGCAGACGGGACTGGAGCCGTTCCACGTCGTCCGTCGCCATGGCAGCCGAACTCATGATGCGTCCTGGGTAGAGGGGCCGGCGGACCGTGCCCTGAAGGAGCCCGCCTGCATCAGTATAAGGCGGTCCCCCCAGCCCGAAAACACCTGAAGGAATGTGCAGTGCATCTGTCAAAAGTCTATGGTGTCACGATGGTTGACGCTTTCCCGGATAGGGGTAGGTTGCAGGGAGTCGAGAGCATCCAGGGTCACGGGAGGAGCGCATGACCGAGGACGAGAGCAAGGAAACGGAGCTGGGGGACGAAGCGGACGCCTCCCGCGGGACGGGCGCCTTCGCCGCGGGCGTCGTCTTCGGCGCCTTTCTGGGCGCCGGGATCGCGCTGATGTTCGCCCCCGAGCGCGGCAACAAGACGCGGCGCCGGCTCCGCCGACGGCTGCAGCAACTTCGCGAGGAGACGGCTGACGGCCTGGAGCGGGCCGGCTCCCGCACCCGCCGGGACCTCGCGCGGCGCAAGCGGCGGCTCGAGGAGGGGCTCGAACGGGCGGCGGAGCGGGCGCGGGACGTCATCTGACGAGGAGGGCGGCCTACCGCTTGTTCGCGATCTTCGCCGCCAGTTGCTTCCCCTCCCGCCGGTAGACGCTGTCGAGGATCTCCCGATCAGGGAGTGCCGCCAATTGAGCCAGCTCGGCGCGGGCATCGTCGTACCGCTTGCGGTCGACGTAGATCTCGGCCAGTTCCAGCCGATGGTACAGTCGCCCCGGATCGATGGCCGCCGCCTGCTGCATGTCGGAGACAGCCGCGGCCCACGAGGCCTGGCCGAAGATCCCGGCGCCGAGGAATTGCTTCGCGAAGAAACGGCTCAGGCCCGACAGGCGCATGATCTCCGCGTTCCAGCGTCCCAGGATGTGCCAGGCCCCGTCATTGCGCGGGTCGAGAGCGAGGGCGCGCTGCGCCTCGTCGCGGATGAGCCTGGCCCGCTGGATCCGCTGCTTCTTTCCCAGGGTGAGCGCGACGCGCCCCGCCGCGGCCGCCAGCGCGAAGTGGCCCTCCGCGCCCATGGAATCCGCCGCCACGGCGCGCCTCGCCAGCCGCTCCGCGCGAGCGTACAGCGAGTCCCGTGTCGGACTTTTTCCGCTCTCGGCGAGCTGCTCGCCCTCGTCGAGCAGCGCGAGCGCGGCGCGCCAGTTGGCCTCGTAGGAAGCCGAGTCGAGTGCGAGCGCCGCCTCATAGTGCGCCAGTGCGGTGGGGAGATCGTGCACCTGCATCGCGGCCGTGCCGAGGGCCACATGGTCATGGGCATCCTGGCCGGCGAGCGGCCGGGGGGCCAGCAGCACCAGACAGACGAAGAGGGCCAGGCGGAACGTGGGCAGGCCGTGCTCCCGGACGAAGGGTGATCCCGAATGGTGATTCCGCGGCTCATCGAGCACAAGCGCGACGGCCGAGCACTGGCCCCGGAACAGTGGGCGTCGCTCATCGCGGAGTACGTGGCCGGTAAGGTGCCGGACTACCAGATGTCCGCGCTCCTGATGGCGGTCTACTTTCGCGGGCTCGGGCCGGCCGAGCTGGCCGCGCTGACCGACGCCATGATCGCCTCGGGCGACCGGCTCAGCTTCGACGGGCACCCGGTCCCCGTGGCGGACAAGCACTCGACGGGCGGTGTGGGCGACAAGGTCTCGCTCCTGCTCGCTCCCATGGTGGCGAGCTGCGGCGTCGCCGTACCGATGATGTCCGGCCGCGGGCTCGGGCACACCGGAGGCACGCTCGACAAGCTCGAATCCATCCCGGGGTTCCGCACCGATCTTTCGCTCCACCAGGCGCGCGCCCAGATCGACCGGCTGGGCTGCGCCATGCTGGGACAGACGCCGGAGATCGCGCCGGCCGACAAGCGGTTGTACGCGCTCCGCGACGTGACCGGGACGGTCGAGTCCATTCCGCTCATCGCGGCCAGCATCATGTCGAAGAAGCTGGCCGAAGGACTCAACGGCCTGGTACTCGACGTGAAGACCGGAAGCGGTGCCTTCCTGACGGACCAGGCGCTCGCCGTCGAGCTCGCCCGGACGATGATCGGCCTGGGCGAGGCGCGCGGCTGCCCTACGGTGGCGCTGCTCACCGCGATGGACCGGCCGCTGGGCCGGGCGTGCGGCAACGCGTTGGAAGTCGAGGAAGCGATCGAGGGTCTCCGCGGCAGCGGGCCGGCGGACCTCATGGAAGTAACCTACGCGCTGGCCGCCGAGATGCTGGTGCTGGTGGGGGCCGCACCCGACGGGGCGGCGGCGCGACGGGCGCTGGAAGAGTCGGTCGCGTCGGGTCGGGCGCTCGAGACGTTCGCCCACGTCGTCGAGGCGCAGGGCGGCAATCCGGCGCTGGTGGACGACCCCGCCGTCCTCCCGCAGGCCCGGGCGGTGGAGGTCTATCGGGCGGACCGGAGCGGCGTGGTGGAGCGGGTCCAGCCGAGACGGATCGGGCGCGCCATCGTGGAACTCGGCGGCGGCCGCGCCGCCGTGGAAGACGCGGTCGACCCGACCGTCGGCTTCGTGATCACCGTGAAGCCCGGTGATGCGGTGCGCGCCGGTGAACCGATCGCCTCGGTGTTTGCCCGGGATGCGGCCGGCGTCGCGCTCGGCATATCGGCGCTGGGGGAGGCGGTGACGATCGGCGAGCGCGGAGAGCTCACCCCGCTCATCTCACAGCGGATCACCGCGCGTGGCGCGGAACCGTTCTCCGGGGCCGACTGATGCCGTACGTGACCGGACCGGTGGCCACACTGCTTGTGGCGGGCGCGGCGCTGGCCGCGCTCGTGATCTGGTTTCTCCGGCGACCCAGGCATCCCGGACCGAGGCTGGTGGGTCACGATGGCATCGATCGGGAAGAGCTGGAGGCCGCCGAGCGCGAGGTTCGCGAGCTGGAGGCGGGCCGGCACCCGCAGGACGGCTTCGAGGGCGACGACTGGGGTCCGGGCGCGGCTCGGCCTCGCCCCCCGGTCAAATTGTAGGACGCGCCGGAGGGAGTCGATCCGGTGCCGGAGGGGATCATGAGATCCGAACGAACGCTCCCGCATGTGATCGGCGCCGCGCTGGTCCTTGCGCTGGCCATCTGGTGCTCACGCTGGTACTCGGTGCCGGACCCCTGGCACAGCTATGCCGGGGCCGTGCGAGCCTATCTGGCCGCGGGGATACGGGGCGATTCCGCCATGCTCACGCGGCGAGCGGCGTCGGCCCAGCCGCCCGCCTGGGTGCGGCGGGCAGTGGACCAGCGGTACGCCCTCGTGGCGGCCTGGGCAGCCGGCCTGAGCGGGGTCGCGGGCGAGCGCCGGGGCGATACTGTCGCCGTCGTGCTGTCGGCTCCCGACGCGGGCGACTGCTCTCAGCTCCACAGCGTGTCCGCCCTCTTTCTCAACCATTCGGCTGCACCGCGTCTGCTCGCGATCGGGTCGGCCTGTGTCGATCGGCAGCCGCTTCAGGTCCTGCGCCGCCGTTCGATCCCCGGGCCCGAAAATCCGGCCGCCCCTTGACTTCCGTGACAGGGGTCACGATTGTGTCAGCGGCGCGAGCCACAGAGGAAACGAGATGACGCCACCTCGGTGCTCATTCCTTCGCGCCCTGTTTGACTAGCTCCCTAGTCTCAGCGGACCTGCACCTCAACACACATCCATAGGGTCGGGCACACACCTGCCTGGGCCCACCGCGTCAGGAACACACGCCGAGTCGCCGCTTTGGCCGTGCCAAGCGATGGCTCTCCGCCTGCCGCACCGACTGTGTACCTCCCACACCACGTGACGGAGAGAGGAACGCTCGCCCATGTTCTGCACCAACGAGACGCCGTCCTGGATGCCCCGCATCCGCGCGGCACTGTTTGCCGCCGTCGTGACCACGCTGGGCGCCTGCGACGGCACCAATTCTGTCGCGCCCGATGTCGCCGGCGCCGATCCCGCCGCGCTCGCGGACGGGGAGGCTCCCGACTCCCTGGCTCTCGCGCCGGGGGAGGGGGTGTCGCTCGCAACGGCCTCGTTCGCCGGCGGGATCCCGTTCGGGACGTCCGCGTTGCCCACGAGCTGGTTCGGCTCGCGCTACAACGGCGCGCTGCGCAACATCTGGCCCGGCTCGCTCCGGAGCGAGCTGGCCGCCATCAAGGCCCGTGGCGGCAAGGTTGTGCTCATGTTTGCCGGCAACGAGAAGTATTACAAGGACGGCAGCGGCCACTTCAGCCTGGACAAGTGGAAACAGCGGGTGAACCGGTTCAGGAGCGTGGACTTCAGCTCCTACGTGAAGGACGGCACCATCGTCGGCCACTACATGATCGACGAGCCGAACGATCCGGCCAACTGGAACGGCCGGCCCATTTCCGCCTCGACCGTGGATGAAATGGGGCGGTACAGCAAGCAACTGTGGCCCACGATGACGACGGTGGTCCGGACCGAGCCCGGCTATTTCGGCTTCAATCCGCGGTACGTGGATGCCGCCTGGGCCCAGTATCTCCACCGGCGTGGTGACGTCGGCAGCTACATCCGGAAGCAGGTGTCCGATGCCCAGCGGCGGGGGCTGGGGCTGGTGGTAGGGCTCAACGTGATCCACGGCGGCCCCAACAAGACCCGGATGACCGCCAGCCAGATCCGGGACTGGGGGTCCGCGCTGCTGAGCAGCTCCTATCCCTGCGCCTTCATCAGTTGGCAGTACAACGCCAACTACCTGAACTCCGGCAGTATCCGGGACGCCATGAGCTATCTCCGCAACAAGGCCGAGCGGCGGAGCACCCGAAGCTGCCGCGGGAGCTGACCAGGAGCGGACGCGACAAGGGCCGCGGGGAGACCCGCGGCCCCACGCTCCAGCCGGCCCCACTCGCCTACACGTCCAGATTGCTCACATACTTCGCGTTTCGCTCGATGAACTGCCGCCGGGGCTCGACCTCGTCGCCCATGAGCTCGTCGAACAGCTTGGATGCCTCCACCGCGTCCTCCATGGTGACCCTGAGAATGGTGCGGGTGGCGGGATCCATGGTGGTGCGCCAGAGCTGGTCCGGGTTCATCTCGCCCAGTCCCTTGTAGCGCTGGACGTTGATGCTGCCGCGGCCATCGCCGTTGGTCAGCCGCTTGGTGTATTCGTCCCGCTCGCCCTCGGTGTAGGCGTAGAACTCCTCCTTGGCCTTGGCCACCCGGTAGAGCGGCGGCTGCGCGATGTAGACGTAGCCCGCCTCGATCAGCTCCTGCATCTGCCGGAAGAAGAAGGTCAGGAGCAGCGTCCGGATGTGGGCGCCGTCCACGTCGGCGTCGGTCATCAGGATGATCTTGTGGTAGCGCGCGTCGTCGAGCTTGAAGTCCTCGCGGACGCCGGTGCCCACGGCCGTGATGATGGCCCGGATTTCCTCGTTGCTGAGGATCTTGTCGATCCGCGCCTTCTCGACGTTGAGGATCTTCCCCCGGAGCGGCAGGATGGCCTGGAATGAGCGGTTCCGACCCTGCTTGGCGCTGCCGCCGGCCGAGTCGCCCTCGACGAGGTAGATCTCGGTGTGGGCCGGATCATCGAGGGAGCAGTCGGCAAGCTTGCCCGGCAGGACCGCATTCTCCAGGCCGGACTTCTTCCTGACGAGGTCGCGCGCCTTGCGCGCGGCCTCGCGGGCACGAGCCGCGCTTACCGCCTTCTCGATGATGTTGCGGGCGACGGGCGGGTGCTCCTCCAGATAATTGCCGAGGTGCTCGTTGACCACGGCCTTGACGATCCCCTCGACCTCCGAGTTGCCCAGCTTGGTCTTGGTCTGCCCCTCGAACTGCGGCTCCTTCACCTTCACGTGGAGCACGCAGGTCAGCCCCTCCCGGATGTCCTCGCCCGAGAGCGTGAAATCCTCCTTCTTGAGGAAGTCCCGGCGCTTCGCGACGTCGTTGATCGTCCGGGTGAGAGCGCTCTTGAAGCCGGTAAGATGGGTCCCGCCCTCGTGGGTGTTGATGTTGTTCACGAAGGTGAACGTGTTCTCGTTGTAGCCGTCCTCGTACTGCAGGGCGAGGTCCACCTCCACCTCGTCCTTGGTCGCGGTGAGCGAGATGGGCTTGGCGTGGAGCGGCTTCTTGTTCCGGTTGAGCCACTGCACGAACTCGATCAGCCCGCCCTTGGCGAGGAAGGTCTCCTGCTTCTTCCGGTCCTCGCGCTCGTCCTTGAGGGTGATCGTGATCCCCTTGTTCAGGAACGCGAGCTGCCGAAGACGATCCGCCAGGGTCGAATAGTTGAACTCGAGCACCGTGAAGATCTCGGGGTCGGGCTTGAAGCGAACGGTAGTTCCGGTGCCGCGGGCCTTGCCCAGCACCTCGAGCTTCTTGACCGTCTTCCCCCGGACGAACGCCATCCGGTGGCGGCTCCCGTAGCGGTCCACCACCACCTCGAGCCGCTCCGAGAGCGCATTCACCACGGAGACGCCGACGCCGTGCAGGCCGCCGGACACCTTGTAGCTGCTCTTGTCGAACTTGCCGCCCGCGTGCAGCACCGTCAGCGCCACCTCGACGGCCGGCATCCGCTCGGTCGGGTGCATGTCCACGGGAATCCCGCGGCCGTTGTCCTGCACCGTGATCGAGTTGTCGGGGTGAATGGTGACGTTGATCGTGTCGCAGTGGCCGGCCAGCGCCTCGTCGATCGAGTTGTCCACCACCTCGTACACCAGGTGATGCAGCCCGTTCTCGCTGGTCGACCCGATGTACATCCCGGGACGCTTGCGCACGGCCTCCAGGCCCTTGAGGACCTGGATGGAATCGGCTTTGTACTGCGGCGTGCCGTCGAGGGCAGCGGCTTCGGTCTTGGCCATAGGCTCCGTCATGTGGGGCTGGGGCCGGCAGCGGGCATCCAGCGGATTTCCTTCACCCGTCCGGTTCGGCCCGCGTTCAGGCGGCCGATGATCCTGGGCGTCATGAGACTCAATTCGTTGGCCCACGCCGCCGTGGCAACGCGGACCCGGAGCACCCCGTCGGGAGTGACCGACTCGGGGGCGGTGACGGCCGCGATCTGCGGGCCGACCAGCTCCGCCCACTGCTCGATGATCCCCGCCTGCTGCAGGCGCTTGGAGAACCCCGACTGCCTGAGGTAGCTCGCGAGCGCGTCGGCCAGCGTGGCGGGAGGGCGCCGCTCGGTCACGGGATCACCTTTCCGGCTTCGACCCGCCAGACCGGCAAGACCAGCCCCGGCGGGAGCTCATCGGGCCTCGGCGCCGTCAGGAAGACCTGGCGCTCGGGCGTATCCAGCAGGCGGTGGGCGAGGCGCCGCTGCCGCTCGCGGTCGAACGCCGCGAAGACGTCGTCGAGGAGCAGCGCGGGCTCGGTTCCCCGCGCGTCGCGCAGCCCGGCCAGCTCGATCAACTTGAGCGCCACCGCCGCGCCGCGCTGCTGACCGTTGGAGCCGAACTCGCGGAGCGCCTTTCCGCCGACTTCCAGCACCAAGTCGTCGCGGTGCGGCCCGATGGTCGTCGTGCCGCGGGCCCGATCGCGGGGAAGCGCCGCCCTGAGTGCCGGATCCCACGCGCTCCGCTCAGCGAGTCCCTCTCCCCCACGGTACCGAAGGCGCGTCCCCGCGCGTTCGCCGAGACATTCCAGCTCGGCCGCGAACCGATCGGCGGCGTGGGCGGCCCATGCGGTCCGCTTGCCGACGATTTCGGCGCCGGCCGTGGCGAGCGGCGCGTCGAAGGCTTGCGCCAGATCGGGCCGCCCCTGCCGGAGCGCGCTGTTCCGCTGCGCCAGCGCGGCTCGGTAGCGAGCCAAGGCGCTCAGGTAGCGGCGGTCGGTCAGGGAGAGCAGCCGGTCCAGGTACCCGCGCCGCTCCGCCGCGGCGCCCGTGGCCAGCCCGACGTCGTCGGGCAGGAACGAGACGGCCAGCCATCCGCCCACCGCCTCAGCCACCCGCCCCGGTTCCCGTCCGTCTACCACGACACGCTTCCGGCGCCCGACAGCGGTCCAGGTGGCGCCGAGTTCTTGCACGGCTCCGCCCTCGAGCTGCACCTCCACCCGGAAGCCGGGGCCGCCGAACCGGGCTACTTCCTGGTCCGGGGCCCCACGAAAGGAGCGGAAGAGCACCGGATAGTAGACCGCCTCGAGCAGGCTGGTCTTTCCCTGCGCGTTGGCGCCGAGGAGGGCTACTCCGGCCGCCGGGAGCTCACGGTCGAGGTCCGCCAGGTTCCGAAAACCCCGGACCGCCAGACGGCACAGCCGCACTATCGAATGCGAATCTGCCGGAAGGCGGCGTGGCCGGTGTCGCCCAGGACGTCGACGGCGTAGATCCGGACGAAGGCGGTGTCCCCGCTGTGCTCGGCGGTCGAGAGCTGCAGCCCGAAGCTCACCTCGTCCGCCCCGCCACCGTCGAGCGGCGAAAACCCCTCGTTGACGCCGCCGATCTCGAAGAAGATCATGTGCACCCCGTCGGGGTCGCGCGACCGGCCCTGAATCAGCAGCGGAGCGCCGCCGGCGACGACCGTGTCGGCTGCGTCCGGCTGAAAAATCTCGGTAATCGGGCCGGAGCCGCTTGCCGGATTCTCGGTCGGGAAAGTCAGCCGCTCGCGCTCGCCGCAGCCGGCCAGTACGACGATTGCTCCCAACCAGATAGCCCGCATCGGAACCACGGAAAAATAGCCGGTTCGAGGGTGAAATTGCAGGCTCATGACCCGGTAAAGACGGCCTTCCGCTTCTCCAGAAACGCCCGGGTACCCTCACGCATGTCGGCGCTGGCGCTCAGGAGCCCGAACCAGACGGCCTCCTGGCCGAGCGCCTCGTCCGTGCTCATGTCGAGGCCCGCATCCACCAGCTCGAGGCAGGCGCGGAGGGCCAGGGGACCGTTGTCCAGGATGCGGCGAAGCAGTTGCTCCGATTCATCGAGCAGGCGATCGGCCGGCACGACCCGGTTCACCAGTCCGATGCGCCACGCCTCCTGGGCGTCGATCATGGCTCCGGTGAGGAGCAGCTCGAGCGCCCGGCCCCGGCCCACCAGGCGCGGCAGCCGGACGGTGCCACCGTACCCGGGCGCGAGCCCGAGCTTCACTTCCGGCTGGCCGAAGCTCGCCGACTCGCTGGCCACCCGGAGATGGCACGCCATGGCGAGCTCGCAGCCGCCGCCGAGGGCGAAGCCGTTTACCGCCGCCACCACCGGCTTTCCGCAGCGCTCGAGGCGCCGCATCATGCGCTGGCCGGCGACGGCGCGGGCCTGACCCTCCATGGGTGTCTGGCCGCCGACCTCGGCGATATCGGCCCCCGCGACGAAGGCCTTGGAGCCGGCGCCGGTCAGGATCACGCCGCGAACGCCGGCGTCGCTCTCGATCCGGGTGACGGCGTCGCCCAGCTCGGCGATGACCGTGCCGTTGAGGGCGTTCAGCTTGTCCGGCCGGTTGATGGTGAGGCGCGCGATGCCTTCGGCCATTTCGTAGAGCAGGGTCGTGAAGGGCATGGGCTGGGGCGGGGTGGAGGGAGTCGTGGTCACGGTGACCCGGCGGCGCTCGCGCCGGACAGGTAGCGTGTGAGGGCGTCGCTCGAGAGCGGCCGGCCGGTGGCCCGGCGGACCTTCTCCGGCCACGGCACCGCGGCGCCCATCCGGTAGAAATGCTCGGTGAGCCACTTGGCCACCCGCGGCTCTCCGGTGAGATCGTCGACGCCGAATTGCTCGCGCATCGCCTCACGGAGCTGCGCGGCGATCATGTTGGCGTACAGGTAGGACTGAAAGTAGAGCGGCCCCGTCGCGTACATATCGCGGGTGGCGAACCAATGCCCGGGCGGCAGCTCGACCCCCACGAAGCGCTGGTAGGCAGCCGCGTACAGCGAGTCGAGGTCCGCGCGGCGGTCCAGGTACTGGGTGATCTCGGCGTAGGCATTGAGCGCGATCGTCCGCCGTAGCCAGAGCAACTGCTGGGTTCGGGCCACGCGCTCGAACCGCGCCGCCTCCGGCGCCGGCACTCCCGCTCCCCGCTCGAGCCACTCGTGGTCGGCCGAGAAGTAGCCCAGCGTCTCGGCGAGTCCCTCGCCGAGCGGCGTTTCGTCGCCCCGGAAGAACACGACGGGCAGGCTCGGGTCCATCAGCGTGAAGTTGACGGCGTGGCCGTATTCGTGGAACAGCACCTCGTAGAATTGCGACCCATTGAACGGATTGCTGAGCAGCCGGGCCTCGTACGGCGGACGCACCGGGAAGGTGATCCCTCCCGTGGGCACATCCCAGATCTTGACGTCGATCGGGAGGCTGTCCACCGCGAAGCCGATCCCGCGCATCAGCCCGCGCAATCGTTCCAGTCCCTTTTCCTTGGGCCAGGCGTCCGTGCCGGACGCGGCCTCCTGCCGGTGCAGCCAGTAGTCGATGTCCCAGGGCTCGACCCGGTCGAGATGCAAGTCCGTCCCGACGCGCCTGAGCACGGCGAGATAGGCGGGGCGCGTGGCCTGCTCGAAGGTGTCGAGGTCGCGGAGCACCTGGCGCGGCTCGAGCGTGGAGTTGTTGAGGCCCGCGGCCGCGCCGTTGGGAAATCCCTCCTGCCGCCCGATCCGGTCCAGCAGCGAGATCGCACGGACGATGGGTGCCATGGTGTGCGCGGCGATCTGCGGCCGGGCCCGGAATGCCGCTTCCCGGAGCGTCCGGTCGGCGCTCGTGTCGATCAGCTCGGTCGCCTGGGTCAGCGTCAGCTTCCGGCCCCGAACATCGAATCGGAACTGGGTGACCGTATCCTGAATCGAGGTCTGCAGGTTCACCAGCGCGATGGGCAGGCGCGGATCGGCCCGCGCGGCCAGGAAGTCACGATGATGCAGGAACAGTCGCCGCGCGAGCGTGCTGTCCCTCACCTTACCCTGCCAGCGGTCGATCACCTCGGCGTAGTCGCGCCGGCTCAGGAGGTCGGTGAGGAATCGCCCGTCCGGGCCGGCGAAGTGGCGGGTCTCGCCCTTCCACTGGTAGTAGGTCTCGAGGGTGGACGCCTCCCACAGCACCAACTCCTGCGCCTCCAGCTCGTCGAGAAAGCCGCGCAGCTCCGCTTCGGTACGAACCGGCGGAGGCGGGCCGCCGAAGGTGAGGCGCGTCGGAGCCTGTGCCGCGGCCGTTGTGACCGTCCCCGCGAGGCCGCCCAGGGGAAGGAGCAGGGCGAGCAGGACGCGGGACCCGCGAGGTGATTGCATGAGTCCTCCGGCGCGGCGGTGAAGGGGGAGTTCGGCTCGCGGCCTTCAACTTACTGCCGCCCGCGCGTTCGCGGATGGTATCTTCCCCCGCATGCCCATCCCAGACCCGATCGGCTGGACCGGCGACGGCGCCGTCCGGATTCTCGACCAGACCCTGCTCCCAGGCGAGGAGCGCTACGTCACGCTCGACACGGTGGACGCCGTGGCGGAGGCCATCCGCACACTGCGGGTTCGCGGTGCGCCGCTCATCGGGATTGCCGCGGCCATGGGCGTGACGCTGGCCCTGCGCGGCGGCTCCCCCTCGCTCGACACGGTGTGTGGGGCCGCGGCGGCGCTCGGCGCCACCCGCCCGACCGCGGTCAACCTGCGCGGGGCGCTCGCGCGGATGGCGCGGCGCGCCGCGGCGGCCGCGGCGGCCGGCGAGAATCTCGCGCTGGCGCTGCGCCACGAAGCCGACGCGATCCGCGAGGAGGACCGTGCGATGTGCGCCCGGATCGGCGCGGCGGGCGCAGAGCTGATCGGGGGCGACGCCCTCGTGCTCACCCACTGCAATGCGGGTGCGCTCGCGACCGGCGGTATCGGGACGGCGCTCGCGCCGATCTATGCGCTGCACGCGACCGGCCACCGGGTGGCGGTGGTGGCCGACGAGACGCGGCCGCTGCTGCAGGGGAGCCGGCTCACGGCCTGGGAGCTGGCGCGCTCCGGGGTGCCGGTGACGGTGATTGCCGACGGGATGGCCGCAAGCCGGCTCCGGCAGGGCGACGTCACCTGCGTGATCGTCGGCGCCGACCGGATCGCCGCCAACGGCGACGTGGCGAACAAGATCGGTACCTACGGCGTCGCGCTCGCCGCGCGGGCGCACGGGGTGCCGTTTTATGTGGCCGCCCCGACCTCGACGATCGATCCCCTGACGCCGGACGGGGCGCGGATTCCGATCGAACAGCGCGGGCCGGAAGAAGTGACCGGCTGGCGCGGCCACGCGGCGGCGCCCGCCGGCGTCGGAGCGTGGAACCCGGCATTCGACGTCACGCCGGCCGAGCTGGTGACGGCGATCATCACCGACCGTGGAGTGTTCGCGCCGGGGGATGTCGGGGGGTCCATATGAGCCGCCCGGTGAGCCGCCCGGCGCGATGAAGCCTCGGCCTGTGGGCTAGCCTCCCTCTCCATGTCTTCGATCCTCGCCCTCGACCAGGGCACCACCGGCTCGACCGCGCTCCCCGTGCGCCAGGACGGCACCGTCGTCGGCCGGGGCTATCGCGAGCTCACCCAGCACTATCCACGTCCGGGGTGGGTGGAGCACGATCCGGAGGAGATCGTCAGCACCACGCTCGATGCGCTCCGCCAGGCGCTCGCGGGGGCCGCCGAGCGGCCCGCCGGGATCGGCATCACGAACCAGCGCGAGACCCTGGTAGCGTGGGACCGGCGCACGCTCGAGCCCGCGGGCCCCGCAATCGTCTGGCAGGACCGCCGCACGAGCGATCGCTGCCGCGAGCTGCGCGAGACGGGCGTTGAGCGACTCCTCCGCGAGCGCACCGGGCTCCTGGCCGACCCATATTTCTCGGCCACCAAGCTCGAGTGGCTCCTGCGCGACCCGGCACTCCGGCGTCGGGCCGAACTGGGAGAGCTGGTGGCGGGCACGGTCGAGAGCTGGCTCGTGGCGAAGCTCACCGGCGGGCGCGTGCACGTCAGCGACCACACGAATGCGTCGCGGACGCTCCTCTATGACCTTGCCCGACGCGATTGGGACCCCGAGCTGCTGGGCGTCTTCGGCGTCCCACGCGAGATGCTCCCCGAGATCGTTCCCTCCTCGGGGATCGTGGCCGAGACCGATCCGGCCTGCCTGGGGATGAGCCTGCCCATCGCCGGCCTTGCCGGAGACCAGCAGGCGGCACTGTTCGGCCAGGGGTGCTGGACGGACGGACTGGCCAAGAACACCTATGGCACCGGCGCGTTCCTGCTGGTCTACACCGGCCAGCGTCTCCCCACGCCCGCGCCGGGCGTGCTCGCGACGGCCGCCTGCGGCCCGCGGGGCGAGCCAGGGTACGCGCTCGAGGGCAGCGTGTTCATCGCGGGCGCCGCGGTGCAGTGGCTCCGGGACGGACTCGGGCTCATTCAGGCGGCGGCGGAGACCGAGGCGCTCGCGCGCAGCGTGTCCGATACCGGAGGGGTGCACTTCGTACCGGCGTTCGTGGGCCTCGGTACGCCCCATTGGGAGGCGGAGGCGCGCGGCACCGTCACCGGACTCACGCGCGGGACCTCGCGCGCGCATCTGGTGCGCGCCGCGCTCGAGGCGATGGCGTTCAGCAGCGCCGAGCTGCTCGCGGCCATGACCGGTGCCGGGGATTTCGCGGCCCCCGTGCTCCGGGTGGACGGCGGGGCGTCCGCCAACGACTGGCTGATGCAGTTCCAGGCCGACGTACTGGGGATCCCGGTCGAGCGGCCGGATATGTTCGAGACCACCGCGCTCGGCGCGGCCGGGCTGGCCGGCCTGGCGCTCGGCGTCTGGCGGAGTGCGGACGAGTTCCTGGCAGGGCGCCGCTTCCGGCGATTCCTGCCGAGTGGCGACGATGTCGAGCGCCGGGAGCGCCGTGCGGGCTGGGAGCGGGCGGTGCAGGCGGCGCTCGTGTGGGCGCGGAGCGCGCCGCGCTGAGGCAGCGCCAGGCCAGGGCCCTTGAATCCCCGGGATCAGGGCAGGAAGTTACGACGCGGAAGGTCCACCACCACGGAGCACACCATGAAGGCAGGCCACAAGTTCCTTCTCGGCGCCGCGCTGATCGTCGGCAGCGTCGGCTTTCTGATAGCCGAGGGGGTCAAGGAGACGGGCGTGTACTTCCTGACCCCGGCCGAGCTGGCGGCCAAGACGGCCTCGGATCCGACCTTCGTCGAGAACGTGGGCTTCAAGGTGGGGGCGCGGGTGGTGCCGGGCTCCGTCCGCCGCGACGATGCCAGCCGCACGATCGACTTCAAGGTCTCCGACGGCGTGAAGACCTACCCGGTCACATACCACGGCCTCGTCCCCGACACCTTCACGGACGCCAACGACATCGAGGTCGTGGTGGAGGGACGGCTGGGGCGGGATGGGGTCATTCGCGCGACCGATGTGCTCGCCAAGTGCGGCTCGCGCTACGAAGCGGTTCCCAAAGCCTGAGATTCTCGTCATGACATTGCTGGGACAGTTCGCGCTGTGGGCCGCGTTCCTGATCGCGGTCTGGTGCGCCGTGATCGCGTTCTCGGGGCGGTGGCAGGGGCGACCCGAGCTCGCCGCCACGGTGACCCGGTCCGTGTACGCGGTCTTCGGGTGCCTCGTTGTCGCGTCCCTTGCACTGTGGAAGGGGCTCATCACCCACGACTTCAACATCGAATACGTGGCGGCCTACACCAGCCGCAATCTGCCGCCCTATTATATCGTGTCGGCGTTCTGGGCCGGCCAGAAAGGCTCGCTGCTCTTCTGGGCGGTAGTGCTCTCGCTGTTCGCCAGCCTGGCGCAGCTCCTCACGCCCAGGCGCAACGCCGATCTCATGCCGTACGTTGCCGGCGTCACCTCGGCCGTGGCGGCGTTCTTCGTGAGCGTGATGCTGTTCGGCGCGAGCCCGTTCGAGCGGCTGGGATACACGCCGGCGGACGGGCGGGGGCTCAACCCGCAGCTCCAGAACGTGGGCATGGTGATCCATCCGCCGATGCTCTACCTGGGCTACATCAGCATCACCATCCCGTTCGCGTTCGCCATCGCGGCGCTGCTCTCGCGCCGGCTCGACACCGGCTGGATTCACGCCATCCGGAAGTGGACGCTGGTGAGCTGGCTGTTTCTCTCGATCGGCATCACGCTGGGCATGTGGTGGGCCTACGTGGAGCTCGGCTGGGGCGGGTACTGGGCGTGGGATCCGGTGGAGAACGCGAGCTTCCTGCCGTGGCTCACGATGACTGCGTTCCTGCACTCGGTCATGATTCAGGAAAAACGGGGGATGCTCAAGCGGTGGAACCTGGGCCTCATCGTGGGGACGTTCCTGCTCAGCATCTTCGGGACGTTCATCACCCGCTCGGGCGTGATCGCCAGCGTGCACAGCTTCACCCAGTCGAACGTCGGCTACTTCTTCCTGGCGTTCCTGGTGGTCGCGGCGGTGCTCTCCTTCACGCTGCTCTACACCCGCTGGCCGCTGCTCGAGGCCGACGTCCAGCTCGAGTCCATGCTGAGCCGCGAGGCCGCGTTCCTGTTCAATAACCTGCTGCTCGTGGGTATCGCCTTCTCGGTGCTGTGGGGGACCCTGTTCCCGATCCTCTCCGAGGCGGTGCGCGGCAGCAAGATCACGGTCGGGCCGCCGTTCTTCAATCGGGTCAACGTGCCGCTCGGGCTCCTGCTGCTCGCGCTCACCGGCATCGGGCCCCTGATCGCCTGGCGGAAGGCCTCGACCGCCAACCTGCGGCGGCAGTTCGTTACCCCCGTCTCTGCAGGCGCGGCCACGCTGGTCGTGCTGCTGGCGGCGGGCGTGCGGGACCTCTATCCGGTCATGACGTTCACGCTCGCGGGGTTCGTGGCGGGCACGGTGCTGCAGGAGTTCTATCGCGGCATCCGGGCGCGCCGCCGGATGCACGGCGAGTCCGTGCCGGTGGCGTTCCTCCGGCTGATCGAGCGGAACCGCCGCCGGTACGGCGGCTACATCGTCCACGTCGGGGTGCTGATCTACTTCGTGGCGTTCGCCGGGATGGCGTTCAAGGTGGAGCGGGAGGCGACGCTCAAACCCGGCGAGTCGGTGGAGCTGCGGAGTCCCTTCGGCCACACCTACACCTTCACCCAGGTGGGCATCTCCCAGTACGAGGCGCTCAACCGCGTGGTCAGCGCGGCGACGGTGCAGGTGACGGTGGACGGCAAGCCGGCCGGGCTGCTCACCAGCGAGAAGCGCCAGCACGTCGACAGCTTCAAGCGGCCCACCTTCGAGCCTTCCACCGAAGTCGGAATCCGGAGTGGCCTCCGGGAAGACTTGTACCTGGTGTTCGCCGGCGCCGTGGGGGGCACGGAGGAGGCGGTGTACCGCTTCAACATCAACCCGCTGGTCTGGTGGGTCTGGTTCGGCGGGTTCGTGCTCGCGTTCGGCGGGATCGTGACGATGTGGCCGGGCGGCGGACCGACGATCGCCCGCACACGGCAGGCGCAGGGTGGCTACGGCGTGGCGCTGGTGGGCGCAGGGAAGGAGACCGACAGGTGACCGACCAGGCGGGCAGCCGGACTCCGGGCCGCCGGGACTTCCTCCGCGCCGGTTTGGCGCTGGTGATCCTGCCGCCGGTGCAGGATTCGCTCTCGGGCCGGGGCGACCTGGGCACCGTGCGGGACCCCTCCGCGCTCGGCCGCCCGCTCGCACCCACCGATCCCGCGGAGAACGCCGCGGAGATTCAGGCCATCGAGCTCAAGCTGGCCTGCAACTGCGGCTGCACCCTCGACGTGTTCACCTGCCGCACCACGGACTTCTCCTGCACCTATTCGCCGCGACTGCACCGCGAGGTGCTGGCGCTTCGGGAGCAGGGGCTCTCCGCCCAGCAGGTGCTGGATGCCTTCGTGGCCAAGTACGGGGAGAAGGCGCTCATGGCGCCGAAGCCGAGGGGCTTCAATCTGGCCGGATACCTGTTGCCCGGCGTCGCGATCACCACGGCCGGGGCGGCGCTGACCTGGCTGATCAGCCGCCGCCGCGCGGTGGCCGCCGCGGCGGGGCCGTCGGCCGCGGCGCCGGAGGTGCAGGCGAGCGATGAGGAGCTGGCGCGATTGCAGCGGGCGCTCGACGAGGTGGACGACTGATGACCCTGGAGGTGATCGCGGCCGTGCTCGTGGGGGCGGCGGCGGTCTGGCTGGTGCTCCAGCCGTTGATTGCCCCGGGGCGGCCGTCCGCGCCGGTGTTCGAGCCGCTGGACCCGGAGGAGACGCCCAAGGGCGTAGCGCTGGCGGCGCTCAAGGAGATCGAGTTCGACCGCGAGACGGGGAAGTTGTCGGACGAGGACTATGCCTACCTCAAGGGTAAATACACCGGCGTGGCCCTCGAGGCGCTTCGCGCCGAATCGGCGGAGCAGGCGGCCCGCGGCGATTCGGCCGCGGGTGGAGGATTAGGCGATGTCGAGGTCATGATCGCTGCCAGGGTTCGTGCACTTCGCTCCGCTGCGACCTCGGCACCGCCGGGGGCTCCTTCCTGTCCCACCTGCGGACCGCGTCCGGAGGCGGACGCGGTGTTCTGCTCCACATGTGCCCGACGCCTGCGGCAGGGCGGGGCCTGCGCAGGATGCGGTGCGGCGCTCGGGCCGGCGAGCCGGTATTGCGAGCGCTGCGGGGCCGGTGTGGCCGCGTAGCGCCGGCACGGCCCTCGTTACAGCCGGTAGTTGAGCCCGGCGCTGACCTCGCGCCGCCACAGCGCCCTCGGCTCGAGCCCCTCGTCCAGATCTGCCTGGGCAAATGGCGACCGCATCACGGACCCGCCGAGCCGGGCCGAACCGGCCCACCGGCGGCCGAACAACACCTCCAGCCCCAACGCCGCCGCCGCTCCCACTCTTGAATGGGACGTGGCGTCGTCCAGCTTCCACACCTCGAACACGGGTCCCGCGTACGCCCGAAGCACCCCGCCCGGGCCGAGTCCTGTGACTCGGACCGAGAGCTCGGGAGTGGCTCCGTACACCTCCAGGCCATCCTTGATGGCCACCACGGCCTCCTTGCCCTCGAACGCCAGGCTCGACGAGGCGTAATGCACGTGCAGCTCCACACCGATCCTCCCCGCCACCCGCGCGACGCCGACCTGGAACATCGTAGGCCGGTACGGCAGGAGCGAGCGTCCGGTGCTCGGCTCCTCGGCGCCGCCCGAGAAACGGGCGGCGCCGACGCTCATTCCAACACTCCACTGTGCGGAGACGGGTGAAGCCACGGCCGCGGTGAGCAGCAGCCCGATGACGGACCAGGGGGCACGTGAGTTGGGCATGGAATCACCGCATCTGAAGTTTGAGCCAGCCGTTGGTGACATTGCCCTCGCCCCGAACGATCCAGTTGGCCCCGGCGCGGTATTCGCCCACGACGGAGTCTTCCACGGCGTTGCCGATGAGATCGTCCTGCGAGGTGATCCAGGAGTACGCCGTCCGGATGATCTTCTGCAGCGCGTTGGCTCGCTGGAAGACCTTGGTCAGTCCGCTCGTGCTGTCCTTCCCACCGGTGAGGTTGGGATACTGGGTCTGAAGCGTGTTCTGGAACGTCTTGAACCGCTCGCCGTCGAGTCGGATCTGGCACGCCCCATCGTCGTCCTCGAGCGCGAGAATCCGGATGTTCTGGTTCGGATGCAACGTCTTGTAGTTGGCGAGCTGCGCAGTTGAAAAGAGCATGACGCTGCCGGTCCAGTCCCGGTCGTTCTGGTCGAAGGCGTAATAACCTCCCGCGTGCTCTCCCGCACACTGGTAGCTCGTCAGTGAGTCGCTGCTCCCGAGCTGGCCGAGGATATGGATCTCATATTCGGGACTGCCCTTCAACCAACCCTCAAAATCGTCCACGAAGTGCGAGTAGGTCATGAACAGGCCCCCCGGCTGGTCGGAGCCCGCGGTGCCCCCGCCCCCGCCATTGCTCCCGCCGCCCTCGCCTGCCTTCGCGAGCCCGATGTCTGCCCCGCCGTCGAAGTCCGTCTCCACCGGGACCAGGGCCAGCACCGGCATGGCCGGCGGCGAGTCGGGGCTGAGCCGCCGCCGGTGGCCCCGCACGTCGAACGCCACCGGCGCTTCGTGATCTTCCCGTGCGGTGGCGACGAGGATGTTCTCCCCGCCGGTCCAGGCGGCGCGGTGCGCCGGCACGGGCATGTAGAACTCGAGCGGGATGGTGGAGCGCGCATCCGCTTCCACCGCGGGCTCGCGCTCTCGGCCCGCCCGGGCGAGTGCCTGGAGCGCGCGATGGTCGGGCCGCCCGAGCAGGCGCTGGAACTGGAGCTTGTGCTCGCGGATTGGCGACCGGTCGAGCGCGTCTTTCACATAGGCGCGGAAGGCGGGGTCGGCGAGGGCGATGGCCATCCGGCGCGCGAGACGCTCCTGCGCCGCGCGCTCGGCCCGACCGCCAGGCGCCGCGGCTGGCGTAGAGGCGGGCGCCACGATTCCGACAGCGTCGGGCGGGGCCGTGGGCGACTGCTCGGGGCGGTCGCTACAGCCGGCGGCCCCGGCCAGCAGCGTGAGAAGGGCGAAGTGAGATCGACGGGTCATGGCTCCTCCTGGGGTTGGTCGCTCGCGCCGCCGGGCGCGCAGAGCCCGGCGGCGAGGCCAACCTAGGAGAGAGCGTGCGAGGACCTGGGACCGTGAACCTGCCGGAGGGAACGGAAAAGGGCGGCTGGCGGCCGCCCTTCACCGAGCATCAGCTTGCCTGCAACCGCTTATCCGCGAAGCGCCGCCCGTACCGCGGCCAGCGCTCGCTCCACGCCGTCCGGGGGGATATTCAGGTGCGTCACCGCCCGCACGAGGGTGGGGCCGAGCACGCTGAAGCGCACGCCGGATCGCTCGAGCGTCCGCCGGCCGAACTCCTCACCCGTGAGGCCGGTGCCGCGGACGTCGAAGATC
>JAICLE010000180.1 GCA_025927545.1 Gemmatimonadales bacterium | reverse complement strand
TGCTTTTCCACTTCCAGAATCCACCGGGAGCTCACCCACGCGAACGGGCAGAGCGGGTCGAAGTAAAAGTCAACGACCGGAACCGAACCAGAAGCTGTTGTCATATCAAGCAACCCTAATACAAGGCGGGCCGCGGCACCCTGGACGCCCATGACTTAGCGCTACGAGGCGTCCACCCGGCGATCAGGCCTCGCGGAGCAGGTCGGTTAGCTCGGCGTCGACGTCGACGTGGTCGGTCTCATTGCCGGCCGGGACGAGGCGATAGGCGCGGGCCAGGAAGTCGGCGACCTCGCGGGCGGGGGCCTCGAAGTGGGCCTGGCCGAAGGGGGAGGACAGCTCGATGTTCAGCACCTGCCCGGGGGCGCCGCCCTCGGCCTCGGCTGAGGGCCACACGCGGACGTCGCCCAGCCCCTCGCGCGCCTCAACGCCGGCGGCGAGCAGGTCGCGGGAGAAGATCCACTCGACCGGCTCGTCGAGGCCGACATGGAAGGCGATGCGGATCGCGTAAGGGTCGTCGCTGGAGTAGTACAGGCTGGCCACCAGCGGCACGATCGTCTGCTGGGGAACGATGAGCCGGAGGCCGAGCTCCGCTGACACGGTGCGGCTGTTCATTCTCGTCTGGCCTGCCTTTATCTCGCGGGATCCCGGGGGCGAGATCTCGTCTGGTGTCGTGACGGGCGGCGTGGCCCGCCTCGGCTTGATACGCAGCGTCATCACGGGATGGCCCCTGTTCGGGGCTCGCGCGATCTCGGGCGAGCGCGCGGAGGGCGAATCTCCGCGCACCTGTCCGTTCAGGTTTCTACGTCACGGGTATGGAGGTATCCGCGCATCGATTGCATGGTCCGTGACCTGCAGCGGAGCAGGAATGGTCGATGTATAGCGCACAGTGACCATTCAGAAACTCAGCGTATATAGGCCCCTTGCCGTTGCGATCGATTGCATAGCTTAGCGTAGCCGACACGTTAGCTACCACGCGGTAAGAACACGAAACGCGGCACGATCGTCGTCAAAGATCGCGTGATTATCCGAGCGCGCCGGGCTTGCGAGAGATACAGCCAGGCCAAGAAACTTCATCCGGCGCGCGGGGAGTGTGGCGTGTGCCACACTCCCCCCGGGCGCCTGTGGCGCCTGAGAACAGCGAGAGGCGCCGGTCGCCGTGCGCGGTCAGGTCGACCAGGTGGCGGGGAGGGCGGGGACCGCGTTGGTGCGGACTACGTCGGCGTAGAAGGCGGCGCTGGACTTCGGGATGCGGCGCTGGGTGGCGAAGTCGACGTAGACGATGCCGAAGCGCTTCTGGTACCCGTAGGCCCACTCGAAGTTGTCGAGCAGGGACCACACGTAGTACCCGGCCAGGTTCGCGCCGTCGCGGGCGGCCCGGGCGGCGGCCTCCAGGTGCAGGTGCAGGAACTTGACCCGCTCGCGGTCATCGATGACGCCGTCGGGGTTGAGGTAGTCCTCGGCGGCGCAGCCGTTCTCGGTGATGTACAGCGGCAGGCCGGGGGCGTCCTTGGAGACCCGCAGCAGCAGCTCGTACAGGCCCTCGGGGTCGATGAGCCAGTCCATGCAGGTCCGCTCCAGCTCATCGGGCCGGTACTGGACGACGCCGCTGATGCCCGGCAGCGGCGGCTCCTCGGTGCGCAGCAGGTGGGCGGG
>JAICLE010000068.1 GCA_025927545.1 Gemmatimonadales bacterium | reverse complement strand
GTTGTCCTGCACGAACGGCAGCACGATTCCCGCCTCGGCGTAGCGCGCGGCGTGCCAGCTCTCGAGGAAAAAGCCCCGGTCGTCTCCGTGCACCACGGGCTCGACCAGCAGTACGTCGCGGATCTCCGTCGAAGCGATTTTCACCGCCGGGGCGCATCCTGGAGGAGCTGGAGCAGGTACTGCCCGTAGGAGGTCTTGCACAGCGGATGCGCCAGCCGCTCCAAATGCTCGGCACCGATGTAGCCCATCCGGTAGGCAATCTCCTCGGGACACGCGACCTTGAGTCCCTGCCGCTCCTCGATCGTCTGGATGAAGGTGCCCGCCTGAAGCAGGGACTCGTGGGTGCCCGTGTCCAGCCAGGCCGTGCCCCGCCGGAGGACCTCGACCTCGAGCGCGCCCATCGCCAGGTAGCGGGCGTTCACGTCGGTGATCTCGAGCTCCCCGCGGGGCGAGGGCCGGATCTCACGGGCGATGTCCACCACCTGCCAGTCGTAGAAGTACAGGCCGGTCACGGCGTAGGGGGAGCGCGGTCGGGCCGGCTTCTCTTCGATCCCGATCGCCTTGCCGGCCGCATCGAATTCCACCACGCCGTACGCCGACGGGTTCTGCACGTGGTAGCCGAAAATGGTGGCTCCGGCCTCCCGAGCGGCGGCTCGCTCGAGCGTCCGGCTGAGATCGTGGCCATAGAAGATGTTGTCACCCAGCACGAGACAGCTCGCGCCGCCGCCGATGAATTCGCGCCCCAGGATGAAGGCCTGCGCGAGCCCGTCGGGCGATGGCTGCGCCGAGTACCGGAAGGACAGCCCCCACTGGGCGCCGTCTCCCAGCAGCCGCTCGAACGCCGGCAGGTCCTGTGGGGTCGAGATGACCAGGATGTCCCGCATCCCCCCGAGCATGAGCGTGGAGAGCGGGTAGTACACCATGGGCTTGTCGTAGATGGGCAGGAGCTGCTTGCAGACCGCGCGCGTGACCGGATGCAGGCGCGTCCCCGAGCCGCCGGCGAGAATGATGCCCTTGCGGCCCGGGACGCCGTTACCGGGGTGCACCCTAGACCTCCAGGGGGAGCGCGACCCGCCGGCCGTCCCGCGCGGAGATGTAAGTCGCGATCAGCACCTCGAGCGAGTGCAGCCCCTCCCGGCCGTCGGTGTCCGGCACCGCCTCACCCCGGAGCGACTTGATCACGTTGTCGTAGTAGAGCGGATGGCCGTAGCCGTAGACCGACGTGGTCTCATAGCTCGCCTGTTCCACCGTGGCGTCGTCGGGATCGGCCTCCTCGAAGCACCAGTGCTCGATCTTGTTCACCGCCACGCCGCCCACCCGGACCGTCCCCGTTTCCCCGATGATGGTGATCGAGCCCTCGAAATTCCTCGGGTAGGTGAGCATCGTGACGTTCATGCTGCCGAGCGCCCCGGTGCGCCAGCGGATGCTCACCACGCCGGTGTCTTCCACCTGGATGTTCCGGGCCAGGGTGGCCGTGTAGGCCTGAACGCTCTCCACCGGCCCGATCAGCCAATCGAGGAGGTCCACGTAGTGGCTCGCCTGGTTCATGAAGGCGCCCCCGTCGAATTCCCATGTCCCGCGCCAGGGCGCGCTCTCGTAATAGGACTGCGGGCGCGCCCAGAAGACGTTGATGTTCACCATGTAGATCCGGCCGAACCGCTTCTTTTCGACTGCCCGTTTGACGAGCTGAAGCGTGGCGTTCCGGCGATTCTGCTTGACGACGAAGAGGTGGACGCCGGCCTCATCGCAGGCGTGGACCATCCGCTTCCCATCCCGCCAGCGGGTGGCCATCGGCTTTTCCGTCATGACGTGGCGGCCGGCCGCGGCCACCCGGATTGCCTGGTCCGCGTGGAGCCCGCTGGGCGTCGAGAGGATGACGATGTCCGCATCGGTCCCGGCCAGGAGCGTGTCGAGGCTTCGGAACCCCGGCGCCCCGGTGCGGGCCTCCGCCCCGGCCAGCGCCGCCGGGTCGATATCACACACCCCGACCAGCTCCGCGCGGTCGCGGTGCCGCTCGAGCGCATCGAAGTGATTGCCCGAGATCCGGCCGCACCCCACGAGAGCGAAGCGGATCTTCCGGTCCCTGACGAACGGCTTGGTGATGAACATCGGTCTCGGCATGAGTGTGGTCCGGTAAAGCCGGGTAAATGTAAGCAGGACCCATGCCTGCGAGGAATTGCGCCGCGCGGGACGAAGCCCCAGACTAGGGGGTCTGGCGAAAGCGGGGATCACTCGCCATATTGTGAATAGTTTCACAAACTACAAGGAGACCGAGCAATGGCGACTGCGACCCCCCCGGCGTCCCCCAAGGTATCCTATCCCGCCGAGGCGGTGAACCGGCTGTTCGCGCCGCCCGAGAGCGAGGTCCCGGCCGACAAGCTGCGCCGCCTGCTCGTCGAGGCGCGGGATGCCGGTTCCTACCTCCACACCGCCGGGGCGTACGATGCCTTCACCGCGGCGATCATGACCAGCCTCGGCTTCAAGACGCTCTACGGCAGCGGATGGCAGCTCGCGGCCACCAAGAGCATGTATCCCGACGTCGGGATCTACCAGTCGCACCAGATGGTGGAGCTGGTTCTCGAGCTGCGGAAGGGGATCGAAGGCGCGCGCAACACCCGCTGGTACGATTCCGAGGGCAAGGAGCTGATCGACGCTCCGCCGGCGTTCGTGGACATGGAGGCCGGGTTCGGCGGCCCGACGCAGACCTTCACCCTGGCCACCGAACTGATCCGCGTCGGCGCCGGTGGGGTGCACCTCGAGAACCAAGACCCCTCCAACCGCACCTGCGGACACATCGTCAACGTCGGCAAGCAGAAGCGGAGCAAGGTGCTGGTGACCCGCCGGCAGTGGCTTGCCAAGCTCAAGGCCATCAAGGCCGCGGCGGAGGCGACGGGGGTCAACGTGGTCATCATCGCGCGCACCGACTCGATTGACGGAGCGCTTCCCGACCAGGACGCGGGCGGCGTCAAGATGGCCATCGAGGATGCGTGGGAGGCCGCGGAGCTCGGCGTGGACGTGATCTGGCCCGAGTTCAACAATACCGAGCTCGAGCAGCCGCAGGAGTTCTCGGAGGGCGTGCGCAAGTACTACCCGAACCAGATGCTCGGGTTCAACCTCTCGCCATCGCTCTACTTCGGAAAGGCCAAGAAGGCCGGGACGCTGATCACCAATCAGCAGCTCGCCGACCTGGGCTTCATCCTGCAGTTCTCGACCCTGTTCAATTTCCGCACGGCGGGGATGGCGCTGGAGAAGGGACTGCGAAAGTTCCTCAAGAGCGGGATCGAGGCGCTCGCCGACCTGCAGATCGAGGAAGATTCGCAGGAGAGTCCGCCCTCCACCAAGATGCACCAGAAGTTCGCCGGGATGAACCGCTGGTTGATCCTCGAGCAGGTGCTGAGCGGGGGCGACTGAGCCGATCGGAGTCCCGTCACGGACAAGGGGGGAGAGCCATAGGCTCTTCCCCCTTTCATGTCGCTACGCCCCCGAGGCTCGTCGGAGGCCGTGCCGCTCCCTCTCGGTGACCGCAACCCCCTCGCCCTTGAGCCGTTCCACCTGCCAGCGATCCAGCCGCACGGTGAGCTCCACCTCATCCGCTCCATCCTCGCGGCCCAGCACCTCGCCCTCGCGGTAGAGGGCCGCCACCCTCGCGCCCGCCGCGACCGGCAGTCGCACCCTCACCGTGGGCCGTCCCTCCTGCTCCAGCTCCCGCAGCCGCGACTTGAGCGGAATGATGCCGTCCGTCCGCATCGTGGACGTGGTGATGGCGTCGGGATAGAGCTCTCGCACCCGGGCGGCAAAGGCGAGCGGGTCCGGCACCGCGTCCATCTTGTTGAAGATCGGCACCATGGGCCGGTCGGCCAGGTCGAGCTCGGCCAGCACCCGCTCGACTACCCGCATCTGCCCCTCCCAATCCGGATGGCTCGCATCCACCACATGGAGCAGCGCGTCGGCGGCGCGCGCCTCCTCGAGGGTGGCGCGGAAGCTGGCCACCAGGTGGTGGGGCAGCTTCCGGATGAAGCCCACCGTATCGGTGACCCGCGCCCGCTGCCCCTCGCCCAGGTCCACCTCGCGGGTGAGGGTGTCCAGGGTGGCGAAGAGCCGGTCCTCGACGACGATCTCGTGCTGCCCGGAGAGCGCCCGCAGGATGCTCGACTTCCCGGCGTTGGTGTACCCCACCAGGGAGACGCTCAGCATCGGGTCGCGGCCGGCGCGGAGGTTCTCGCGATGGCGCTCGACGCCCTTCAGCTTGGCCTTGAGTCCCTGGATCCGCTGCCGGATGATCCGCCGGTCGGTCTCGAGCTGCGTCTCACCCGGTCCCCGGAGGCCGATGCCGCCCCGGATGCGCGAGAGGTGGGTCCACATGCGGGTGAGCCGGGGCAGCAGGTATTCCAGTTGCGCCAGCTCGACCTGGAGCCTGGCCTCGTGGCTCCGGGCGCGGGTGGAGAAGATGTCCAGGATGACTTCGGGCCGATCCATGACGCGGGCGTTGAGCTCGCGCTCGAGGTTGGCCCCCTGCACCGGGCTCAGCTCTTCGTCGAAGATGACCAGCGTGGCGCCGGCCTCCGCGACCGTCGCGGCGACCTCCTCCACCTTGCCCTCGCCGATGAGCGTCGCCGGATTGGGCGAGGTGATCTGCTGCGACATCCTGCCCACCACCTCGGCGCCGGCCGTATCGACCAGTTGGGTGAGCTCGTGGAGGTGTTCCTCGACATGGCGGGCGTCGGGCGACCCCTTGCGCGGCGCCGCGACGAGGACGGCGCGTTCGATCGGATCGCGAACCTGGATCAGTGTCTTGATGGCAGCTCCTCGGCGGCGCGGGACAGCGGCGCGCGGCCCTCACGGGTGAATGGCACCACGCGATCGCCGAGCGGCGTCGCGACCGTGAGCTGGCCCTTGAGCGTGTAGGGAATGTCGCCTGAGGCCAGCACGGTTTTCGCCGCGCCGGCCAGGCCCGACCACTCGAAACGGAGGGGGAGAGTCAATTGCGTGGTGTCGCCCTTCTGCACCTGAAAGTCGTCGTCATACTCGACGTCGCCGACGTGCGACCCCTCGACGTCGAACCCAACCTGCAACCGCGTGCCCCGGAGGGCGAACTGATTGGGATTGTATACGCCCAGCACCAGATCCATCGCGCCGCCGGTGACCCCCAGCCCGCGCACGACGACCCGGTCGAGGTGGAGGACGGGCGGAGTGAAGAGATCCGGCAGGCCCGCGCACCCGGCCAGCAGCGCGGTGGCCAGACAGGCGGCAGTGAAGCGAAACACCGCGCGGGTCCGTTCGGTCACTCGCGGAATATAACCGAAGGTCACGGGGGCCCCCCGGGCGAGCCGCCGCTACGCGTCCTCCCTGCCTTCCCCCTCCGCACCACTCCCCCGCTGTTTCCTTTCCTCCCACCACGCCATCCGCTCCGCCACCCGCTTCTCGTGTCCGAACGATCCCGGCCGGTACAGCGTGGTACCACGGAGTTCGTCCGGGAGGTATTCCTGGGGCAGATAGGCGTCCGGCGAATCATGGGCGTAGCGATACCCTTTGCCGTACCCCAGCTCCTTCATCAACCCCGTCGGGGCGTTCCGGATGTGGAGCGGCACCGCTGCCGCGGGCGTTTCGCGCGCCGCCGCCAGCGCGGCGTCGAGTGCCACCTTCGCGCTGTTCGACTTGGGCGCCGTAGCCAGGTAGATCGTCATCTCCGCGAGCGGCAGGTACCCTTCCGGCGGACCCAGCATGTGAAACGCGTCCCGCGCCGCGACCGCGATCAGCAGCGCGTTCGGATCGGCCAGACCGATGTCTTCCGCCGCCATGGCGATCGCCCGGCGGAACAGCGTCATCGGGTCTTCCCCGCCATCCAGCATCCGCGCCATCCAGTAGAGCGCGCCCTGGGGGTCGCTGCCGCGCAGGGACTTGTGGTATGCGGATAGCAGGTTGAAGTGCTCTTCCCCCGCCTTGTCGTAGCGCGCGAAGCGCTTCTGCATCGCCTCCCGCGCCACCTCGACCGTAACGTGGCCACCCTCGCCCACGTGTGCCGCGGCCGCCTCGAGCACCGTGAGCGCCCGCCGCGCGTCGCCGTTCGCCTCCACCGCGATCGACCGCAGCGCCTCGTCGTCCACCGCGAGCCGCGAACCACCCAGCCCGCGCTCCTCGTCCGCCAGCGCTCGCCGGAGAATGCCCTCGATGTCCTCGGCAGTCAGTGGCTGCAGCACGAACACACGGGTGCGCGAGAGCAGCGCCCCGTTGATCTCGAAGCTCGGATTCTCGGTCGTGGCACCGATCAGCGTAATCGTGCCGTCCTCGGACGGCGGGAGGAGGCTATCCTGCTGCGCCTTGTTGAGGCGGTGGATCTCGTCGACGAACAGAATCGTCTGCGCTCCCCCGGACTCGAGCCGCCCGCGCGCCGCGGCCACGATTTCCCGGATCCGCGGCACGCCCTCGGTGACCGCGCTGAACGGCACGAACACCCGCTGGGATGCGCTCGCGATCAGGTGGGCAAGTGTCGTCTTGCCGCTCCCCGGCGGCCCCCAGAAGATCATCGAGCCGGGGATCCCGCGCTCGATGGCTTCCCGCAGCGGCTTGCCCGGCGCGAGCAACGCATCCTGCCCCGCGAACTCGTCCAGGGACCGCGGCCGCATGCGCGCGGCGAGCGGCTGCGCCTCCCGTGCGCGCGACGCGAACAGCGATTCCCCCGACGTCTCCGCAGCCCGCTTGCGCACCATCACCGCACCCATCCTTCCAGCAGCCGCTCCGCCGCGAAGAAGGCCGCCGCGCCGCCGAAGAACGCCAGCGCCGTCACCCAGCCGCGCCGCGCCTGGAAGTGCGGTACCAAGTTGGACGCCGCCACGTACAGGGTCACGCCCGCGGAGAGCGCGAGTCCGTGCCGGGCGAGCGGGCCTACCTGCTCGGTCAACACGACGCCGAGCACCGTGGCGATGCCGAGCACCGTGGCCGCGGCGAGCGCGCGGCCGCGGCTCTGACCGCCGGCCACCATCACGCTCGCGATGGTCACCCCCTCGGGAAGCTTGTGCAGCAGCACGGCCAGGAAGAGAAGCACGCCGAGCTCGCCCGAGACCAGAAAGCCGCTCGCGATGGCCACGCCGTCGAAGAACGTGTGCAGCGTGAGCCCGAGCATCGCCGAGACACCGGCCGTGGCGCTCACCCGGTGAGTTTCCTCACCGAAGTGGAAGTGCGGGGTGAGGACGTGCTGGGCCAGATGCACCGCCAGATACCCCAGCAGCACGTACACGGCCGCGTCGCCCGAGTCCCGCAGCACCTCCGGCATCATGCCCAGCAGGGCGACGGCGAGCATGAACCCGGCGCCGAACGCCAAACCCGCGTCGATCACCAGCAGGCTCCGCCGCTCGTGCCGCACCACGGCGAGTGCCCCCGCCACGTTGCCGAGCGCCGCGGCGACGGCAAAGCCGAGCGGGCTCACGTCAGTTCCCGGGCCAGCGCAAGGAGACGGTCACGCTGGTTGAGCGACGGATCCTCCAGCACCCGGTCGAGGAGCGTGGTCAGCAGCTCGCCGACGCGCGGGCCCGACGCGCCCAGCGCCTGGAGATCGGTCCCGCTCACGGCCAGGTCGCCGCGGGCGAGCGGCTCGCCGTGCTCGCGGACGCCGCGGACGGTGGCGCTCCAGGGCGCGTCCCGTCCCTCCCGGAGCGCGTACAGCTCGAGCAGATCGTCCGCCCCGCGGCCCACGGCCGAGAGCCAGCGGCGGACATCGGCCGCGGTGCTGCCGGCGGGCTCGGCCGGCCCGCGCGCGAGCAGGGCCGCGCGCTCGATCTCGGCGTTCGAGGCACGGAGCCGGCGGAGAACGGCCGCCGCGTGATCAGTCAGCAGGGCGGTCAGCAGCACCGGGTCGCGCGCCTCGAGCGGGACGGTGGCGGCGCGCGCCAGAAGCTCGGCGGGGATCGCCAGCAGCTCCGGAATCCATCGCTCCGCCGCACCCACGCGGACCCAGAGCTCGACCAATCGCGAGACCGAGGTGGCCGTACGCAGCCCCTTGAACCATTCCTCGCGGACCCGCTCGGCCGACAGCCGCGCCAGGCCGGGCGCCGCGGCCACCGCCGCGGCCCAGGTGGCCGGCTCGATGGCGAAGTCGAACCGCGCGGCGAACCGCACCGCGCGAAGGATGCGGAGGTAGTCTTCGCGGAAGCGCTCCGCCGGCTCGCCCACGGCGCGGAGGAGCCCGCGGCCGAGATCCGACCGGCCCCCGTACGGGTCGCGCCACTCCTGGCGAAAGGGATGATAGGCAATGGCGTTGATGGTGAAATCGCGCCGGGAAAGGTCCTCCTCGAGCGACACGCCGTAGGCCACGACCGCATGGCGGCCGTCGGTCGCCACGTCCCGCCGGAAGGTGGTCACCTCATGCACCACGCGACGGCGGTCGATCACCCCGACGGTGCCGTACTTCTCGCCCACCGGTGCGGTGCGGCGGAACAGCGCCTGCACCTGCGCGGGCGTTGCCGACGTGGCGAAGTCGAAATCCGTGTGGGGATGGCCCAGGATCGCGTCGCGAAGCGCGCCGCCGACGCACCACGCCTCATAGCCCGCCTGCTCGAGCGTGCGGGCGATCTCGAGCACCTCCTCTGGAATCGCGGGCGCATCCGACGCGTTCACTGCGTGCCGTAGGCGACGCCGGCGGACAGCGCGAGCATCAGCTCCATCCGCGCCTGGGACGGCGTGCGCGGGCCCGCCGGGATGGCACCCAGCGCCACGGTACGCGCGCCGCCGCCCTCGAACGCGTAGAGTGGCGTCACCTGTCCGTAGAGGCAGCGGGTGGCGAGCACCACCGGCTTGCCGTCATCGAGCCAGCGGCGGACCGCCGGCACCGCGCCGGGCGGCATGTTGCCGCTCCCGAACGCTTCGACCACGACGCCGTCGTGCTCGGGGCGGGCGAGGTCGAGCATCGTGCCGTCGTCGCCCACGACCAGCGGGACCAGGGCAACCCGAGCCGTGAGCCCCTCGCCGGGCTGAACCGCCCGCGGCGGCTCCGGCGCCGCGGCATCGTAGACCACACGTGTGCCGGCGACTCGCCCGAGGGGCAAGGCGTGGGGCGCTGAAAAGGCGGCGGGCTCGGTGGCGTGCGTCTTCACGGCCGTGTCGCCGGCGAGAATCATCCCGTGGAACACGACCATCGCGCCCCGGCTGCCGCTGGTGGGACTGGCGGCCACGCGAGCGGCATCCAGCAGGTTCCGGGGACCGTCCCAGCCCTCGTCGCTCGAGGTCAGCATCGCCCCGGTGATCGCCACCGGGACCCGGGACGGCAGCGTCCGGGCGAGCAGGTAGGCAGTCTCTTCGATCGTGTCGGTCCCGTGCGTCACCACGATCCCGGCGACCTCCCCGCTCTCCGCCAGCTCGCACACCCGGTTGCGGAGCGCCCACAGGCGGTCCGGGCCGAGGTGGCAGGCGGGCAGCCGAGCCCAGTTCTCGATCCGGTAGGGCGCGATGGTCTCGAGGCCCGGGGCGAATTCCACCAGCGCCTCGCCCCCGTGGGCCGGGACGTTGCCGCCGGCGGCCGCATCGCGCTGCATGGCGATGGTGCCGCCGGTGAAGAGGAGGTGGATCACCGCCGGCTCACCCGCACAGCACGCTCCCTCCATTCACGTTCACCACCTCCCCCGTCAGATGCCGCGCCAGGTCGCTGCACAGGAACACGATGGGGCCGGCGATGTCCTCCGGCGGCGGTATCCGCCGCAATGGGATCGTCAGCCGGACGCGCTCCCGCCCCTCACCCTCGAACGCGGGCACGCACATGTCGGTATCCACCCAGCCCGGCGCCACGCAGTTGACCCGGATGTCCGGTGCGCACTCGATGGCCAGCGACTTGGTGAGCGCGATGAGTGCCCCCTTGGTAGCGGCGTAGTCCGCGTGGAACGCCTCGCCCCGCTGGCCCGCGGTGCTCGAGACAATGACCACGCGCCCGCCCGGGCCCATGAGCCCGAGCGCCGCCCGGGTGCTGAAGAAGACGGCATCGAGGTTTGCCGCCAGGGTGGCGCGCCACCGCTCCACGCCGAGCTCCGCGAGCGGCACGTCCTCGGGGGGCCACGTTCCCGCATTCGCCACGAAACAATCCAGGCGACCGAACGCCCGGCCGACGCCCTCAGCCATGGCCTGGGCAACCTGGGGGTCGGCGAGATCACCGCCGCTCAGGTGCGCGCGCCGGCCCATCGCCCCGATGCCGGCGGCCACCGCCTCCGCGTCCGCCACGCGCGAGCGATAGGTGAGCGCGACATCCGCCCCGGCCCGCGCCAGCAGCAGCGCCGTCGCGCGGCCGATGCCGCGGCTTCCCCCGGTGACGAGCGCGGTGCGGCCCTCGAGATCGATCATGCGCGGCTCACGGCGCCTCGAGCAGCGCCGCCTCGACCAGCTCGACCACGAGGTGCTCGAGCGCCAGGTGGAGGAGCTGGACGTGGCCAGTCTCGTCGGAGGGTACCAGCACCGCGTCATCCACCTCCGTGGCCAGCGGACCCCCTCGGCCGAGAAACGCCACCGTGGCCACGCCGCGGGCCCGCGCCGCGCGCGCCGCGGCCAGCAGGTTGGGGCTCCGGCCGCTGGTGCTGTGCAGCACGAGCAGGTCCCCCTGGCGGCACAGCGCCTCGATCTGCCGCGCGAAGATCTGCTCGAAGCCGAGGTCGTTGCCCGCGGCGGTGAGAATGGAGCTGTCGGTGGTGAGCGCGACCGCCGCGAGCGGCCGGCGGGTGGCGCGGTAGCGGACCACGTACTCCGCGGCGGCATGCTGCGCGTCCGCGGCACTGCCGCCGTTGCCGCAGAAGTAAAGGGTTCCACCGCCCCGCAGCGCGCCGGCATAGCGATCGGCCACCCGGCGGAGCTGCGGGGCGAGCCCGGTGCATTCGGTCGCCAGCGCGGCCAGCCGGCCGAGGGACGCCGCGATGTGGGCGTCGCTCACTGCTCGCCCCCCAGCAGGTGCCGGATGCGCTGGGTCCAGGTCCGCCGGATGAGCAGCGGCGGGACCTCCACCAGCGGCTCGTCGCGGAGGATGGCACCCGGGTTCCGCACGGTAAGGAGCTCGGCCTGCTCCGGTCCATCCTGGGCGATCAGGAAATCGGCGCCCGCTGCGATAGTGCGGTCGTCCCCGTGATTGTCTCCCGCCAGGATGTCCGCGAGCCCCCGCGACACCAGTTGCCGCGCGCGCTGGCCGCGTGCCTGCGTCGAGTGGAGGGTTGTGGCGTCCACTTGCATGGTCGCCCCCAGGCTTCGCCAGTGGGTCACCGCCTCGACCGAGCAGCAACCGTAGCGCTCGGGGTGCGCCAGGACGGCCAGCAGGCCCGCGTCCCGGACGCGGCCCAGCGCATTGGTGACCGCGTCGAGCGAGACCAGCCGCGGAAACTCGACCAGTATGTAGCGCGTGCCACCGAGCCGGATCCGTTGCATGTGGTCGGCACCGGGCGGCAACGGGCGATCGAGCATGACCTCCGCCCCCCGGTGCAGCCGGGGCAGTTCCGGGGCCGCCGCCCGGAGTGCGTCGAAGGCATCGTCGTGCCGGGCGGGCGGCCCGTCGGCGGCCTGGTTGGCCCGTAGATGTGGCGTGAGACAGACATCGGTGATCCCCCGCCGCGCCATCTCCTGCAGGACCTTGACGGACTGCTCGACCGTTCGCGAGCCGTCGTCCACGCCGGGCAGGAGGTGGGAGTGGAGGTCGATCACGCGTCGTGTCGGACGGCCTGGAGGATGGAGGTGGCGAACGCGCTCAGCTCGCCGGGGTCATGCTGCGCCTGGGCAAGGAGGGCCAGTGTGATGAGCGCATCGGCCGCCAGCAGGTCGAGCGCCACCGCGCGGTCGCCGGGGTGAGCCACGACCCGCGCGAGCGCCTGGCGGGCGGCGCCCGCGAGCGCGGCCGGCAGCGGCTCGGGCGACGGGATCGCGAGCGCGTACTCCACAACCCGCGCTCGCAACTCCGCGGGCGCCCGGGCGGTATGCTGCTCCAGCCAATCGGCGAGGGCGGTCACGCGCCGTCGCCCTGGCCCAGCCAGAGCGCCACGAGCCCCGGCGTGGCCGCGCGCGCGGCGGGGAGTCTGGCCGGGTCGCCGGCGCCCGCGGACGCGAAGTGCGGCCGCCCCCCGCCCCGCCCGCCACTGAGCGCCGCAATGCGGTTGACGAGGTCGCCTGCCTTTCGGCCGGCCTGGACCAGATCATCCGTCAGGGTGACATGGATGGCACCGTGTCCGGCACCGCTGAACAGCACCAGCACCGAGTTCCGATTTCGTTCCCGGAAGTGATCGGCAATCTGACCGAGTTCGGCCCGGTCTTCCGACGCGGTTTCCGCCATGGTCACGTGCACCCCGTCCACCTCCGCCACCTCGCCGGCGATGGCCGCCCCCGCGCCGGAGCGGAGCGCTTCCGCCAGCCGCGCCTCCAGCCGCTGGCGCTCCTCGAGCAGTTGCTCCACCCGGCGCACCAGATGCTCGGGCTGCGCCTTCAGCGCCTCTGCCACTCCCGCCAGCCGCTGCTCCAGCTCACGCACGGCGCGGAGCGCACCCGTGCCCGTCACCGCCTCGATCCGCCGCACGCCGGCCGCGACGCCACTCTGCCCGGCGAACCGGAAGGTGCCGATCTGCCCGGTGGTGCGGACGTGGGTGCCGCCGCAGAGCTCGATCGACGGGCCCATCTGCACCACCCGGACCACGTCGCCGTATTTCTCGGAGAAGAACGCCATGGCCCCGAGCGCCAGCGCGTCGGGATAGGGCATCTCGCGGGTGGTGACCGGCTCGTTGGCAAGCAGCAGCTCATTCACCTCCTGCTCGATCGCGTGGAGCGTCTCCGCGCCGATGGGCCCGTGGTGCGAGAAGTCGAACCGGAGCCGCTCGGGCTCGACCAGCGAGCCCTGCTGCCGCACGTGCGGGCCAAGGTGCTTCCGGAGCACGTGGTGCACCAGGTGCGTTGCACTGTGGTTCCGCTCGATGTCGTGCCGCCGAGGGGCGTCCACCGTCGCGCGCACCAGATCGGGCTCGAACGTCCCATCGAAGCTCCCGCTCACGACGGTGCCCTTGGCCTCTTTGCGGACGCCTTCCACGGGCAGCGACCAATCCGCCCCGGCCACGAGGCCGACGTCGCTCACCTGCCCGCCGGATTCGGCGTAAAACGGGTTCTCCCGCAGCACGAGGTCCACCCGCGGACCCTCCTGCCGGAAGGCCAGCAGGTCGGTCTCCGCCTCGGTGGTCCGGTAGCCGACGAATTTCTGCCTGCCCCGCCGGACACTCCGCCACTTGCCCGCCTTGGGCGTGTGCACGGCGGGCGCCGGCACCCTGGCCCGGCCACTGGTCCGTGCCCTGCGGGAGCGCTGCCGCTGCTCGTCGAGCGCGCGGTCGAAGCCCGCCACGTCCACCGCGACGCCGCGCTCCTCGGCGATGATGGCGGTCAGGTCGATGGGGAAGCCGAACGTGTCATACAGCCTGAATGCCTCCTCGCCGGGAATGACCCGGGTGCCGGAGGCGAAGACCTCTTCCAGCCGGCGGAGGCCGCCCTCGATGGTCTCGAGGAAGCGGTGCTCTTCGGTTTCCGTGACCTCGCGAATGTAGGCGGCCTTGTCGGTGAGCTCGGGATAGGCGCTGCCCATCTGGGCCACTACCACTTGAGTAAGCGGCGCCAGCGTTGGCTCCCGCCGGCCCAGCAGCCAGGCGTGGCGCACGGCACGCCGGAGGATGCGGCGCAGCACGTACCCCCGCCCTTCGTTGGAGGGATAGACGCCATCGGCGAGCAGGAAACTCACGGCCCGGGCGTGGTCGGCGAGGACGCGGTAGGAGACCCGCTCGTCCGCGGCACGGTCGTAGGGGCGACCCACCAGCTCGCCCACCCGCTCGATCAGCGGCAGAAAGATGTCGGTGTGGAAGTTGTCGTCCTCGCCCTGCATCACCGCGGCGATCCGTTCCAGCCCAGCTCCCGTGTCCACCGACGGCTTCGGCAGGGGCGTGAGGGTGCCGTCCGCCGCGCGATCGAACTGCATGAACACGAGGTTCCAGATCTCGAGGAAGCGGCCGGACTCGGCGAGGGCCTCGAACTCGGACTGGGGAATCGGGCGGTCGGGCGGGCGGGCGGTCACGCGGTCGGCCGGTCCGGCGGTCAGGTCATCAACGAGATCAGTAGTCCGCTCGGAGTCCGATCCCTCCGACCGCCCGACCGCCTGACCGCCTGACCGCCCTTCCAGATCAACGTAGATCTCCGTGCACGGCCCGCATGGCCCCGTGTCGCCCATCTGCCAGAAGTTGTCCTTGTCGCCCAATCCGTAGATCCGGTGGTCGGGCAGGCCCGCGATCTCGCGCCAGTAGGCGCGCGCCTCCTCATCGGTGTGGTGGACCGTGACCCGGAGCCGGTCGGCCGGGATGCCGAGGTATTGCGGGCTGGTGACGAACTCCCAGGCGAAGGCGATGGCGTCGCGCTTGAAGTAGTCGCCGAAGGAGAAGTTGCCCAGCATCTCGAAGAAGGTGTGATGCCGCCTGGTGTGGCCCACCTGCTCGAGGTCGTTGTGCTTGCCGCCCGCGCGAACGCACTTCTGGCAAGAGGTGGCGCGCAAGTAATCGCGCTGCTCCTGGCCGAGGAAGGTGCGCTTGAACTGCACCATGCCGGCATTGGTGAAGAGAAGCGTGGGATCGTCGGCGGGGACCAGCGACGAAGAAGGCACCTCTCGGTGCCCCTTGGCGACGAAAAAATCGAGGAACAGGCGTCGGATCTGGGCTGACTGCATGGACGGAAAATATAGGGGGAACCGGACTTGCGGCTATGGCCCGCCGGCCTCGGGGCGCTGCGGCGAGCCGATCCTGGAGCCATGGTGCGCACCGCGCGATCCTCGTGATCGCTCCGGCTCAGCCAGCGGGGGCCGGGCGTACAGGTGCCGCCTGACCGGTATTTCGAACGATCCAGAGGTCCTGGGTACCCCGACCCTCCCGATGCTCCAATATTTCGAACCCCCGCAGCAGTCGCCGCTGGACGAATTGGGAAGGGTGGAAAGCCGAAAAGTTGAGCTTACCCTCGTCCGCGAGCTTCCGGATGATCAACTCGCCTTGAGCGAACCGAGCTCTTTCATCGGGGAGAAGCCGCTCTCGGTGGGCGTGTCCTTGAGTGGAAACCATGAGCACTCCCCCGTGCTTGACTACGAATCAGCTAGTCTGATTAGAGAGGGGACACCATTCCAGAGGCGCCTCGCGCACTAGCGACGGCTCAGCCGACGACGCGGGCCACTAATTCGGAGATATCCCGCCCCGCAAAGCCGCGGCGGGCCAGATAGGCGAGCACCCGCCGGCGCTTGACCGGCCGCGGCAACTCACCGAGTTGGGCGGCGCGCTTGGCGGCGAGGGCGAGCGGCATGCCCGTGCGGTCGCTCCCCTCAGGCCATGTGGCGGCCAGTGCGCCATCGATGTGGCCGCGCTCTAGCCCCATGGCCAGGAGGTCGCGCGTGAGCCGCGCCGGGCCGCGGCCGCGCGCCGCGCGGGTCTCGACGTAATTGCGGGCGAAGGCGGCGTCGTCCAGCAGCCCCAGCGCCAGCGCGCGCTCGAGGGCCGATTCGACCGCGGGCCGCGGATGGCCCTTCCGAATCAGCCGCCGCCCCAGATCGGCACGGGCGAACGACCGGCGCTCGAGCGCGCGGAGCAGCGTCCGGAACGCCGCTTCCGCATCGGCCGCCGAAGTGAGCCGCTCCTGCAGCTCCGGATCCAGCGCGCGGCCGACCTCGAGGCCGGCCGCGCGCGCGAGCTCCTGCGGCACGGCGCCAAACCGGATGCCGTCCACCTCCACCCGGAGCGTGCCGGGGCGGCGCGGGTCCGGCGCGAGCGCCGTGATGGCGGGCAGGGTCACTCCTCGTCGTCTCCCGCGCCGGGGGCGCCGACGGGGGCGTGCATACCCAGCAGTTCCTTGACCTTGACCTCGACCTCCGCCAGCAGGGGCGGGTTGTCGCGGAGGAACAGCTTGGCGTTTTCCCGGCCCTGGCCGATCCGCTGGTCGCCGTAGGAGTACCAGGCGCCGGACTTCTGGATGATGTTGGCCTCGGAGGCGAGATCCACCAGCAGAGACGTGTGACTGATTCCCTCGTCGAACATGATGTCGAACTCGGCCTGGCGGAATGGCGGCGCCACCTTGTTCTTGACCACCTTCACGCGGACGTGGTTGCCGACGACGACCTCCCGCTCCTTGACCGGGCCGATGCGGCGGATATCGAGCCGCAGCGAAGCGTAGAACTTGAGCGCCTTGCCGCCCGTGGTGGTCTCGGGGTTGCCGAACATCACGCCGATCTTTTCCCGGAGCTGATTGATGAAGACCACGGCGCAGTTGGAGCGGTTGATGGCGCCGGCGAGCTTCCGGAGCGCCTGGCTCATGAGCCGGGCCTGGAGGCCGACGTGGCTATCGCCCATCTCCCCCTCGATTTCGGCGCGCGGCACGAGAGCGGCGACCGAGTCCACCACCAGCACGTCGACGGCCCCGGAGCGCACCAGCGTATCGGTAATTTCGAGGGCCTGCTCCCCGGTGTCGGGCTGGGAGATCAGCAACTCGTC
>JAICLE010000075.1 GCA_025927545.1 Gemmatimonadales bacterium | reverse complement strand
CGTCCCGCGTGATGCTCGGGTTCTCCGATTTGCGGGCGATCTTGTCGATCTCGTCGATGTAGACGATGCCCCGCTCGCACTCGGCGACGTTGAACTCGCCGGCCTGGAGCAGCCGGACCAGGATGTTCTCCACGTCCTCGCCCACGTAGCCGGCTTCGGTGAGCGTGGTGGCGTCGGCGATGGTGAAGGGAACGTCGAGGATCCGGGCCAGGGTCTGCGCCAGCAGCGTCTTGCCGACGCCGGTGGGACCGAGGAGGAGGATGTTCGACTTGTCGAGCTCGACGTCGCCTTCGCGCCCGTTGGTGGCGGTGATCCGCTTGTAATGATTGTAGACGGCGACGGCCAGGGTCCGCTTGGCGCGCTCCTGGCCGATCACGTACTGGTCGAGGACGTCCTTGATCTCCGCCGGCGTGGGGACCTGGGTGATGCTGTCGGCGACCTCTCGCTCCTCGTCCTCCGCCAGAATCTCATTGCAGAGCGTGATGCACTCGTTGCAGATGTAGACCGACGGCCCGGAGATGAACTTCCGGACGGAGTCCTTCGATTTCCCGCAGAAGGAGCAGCGGAGGTGCTTGTCGTTGGACATGGAGCCGCGTCGCGAATGGAGGTGAGGGTGCCGGAAAGGTGCTCCCCGGCACCGGGAGCGTCAAGTCTCCTTCTTGCCGTCCGTATGGGGCACCAGGTCCTTCCGCGGGGTGAAGACGCTGTCGATCAGGCCGTACGCCTTGGCCTCCTCGGCGCTCATGAACCGGTCGCGGTCCATGTCCCGCTCGATGGTTTCGATCGGCTGGCCGGTGTGCTGGGCGTACAGCGCGTTCATCTTGCTGCGCAGGTACAGGATCTCGCGCGCCTGGATCTCGATGTCCGCCGCCGTGCCCTGCGCCCCGCCGGACGGCTGGTGGATCATGATCCGCGAGTGCGGAAGGGCGCTCCGCTTGCCCTTGGTGCCGGCCGCCAGCAGGAACGACCCCATCGATGCGGCCATGCCCATGCAGATCGTGTTCACCGGCGCGCGGAGGTGCTGCATCGTGTCGTAAATCGCCATCCCGGCCGACACCACGCCGCCCGGCGAGTTGACGTAGAGGTAGATGTCCTTGTCCGGGTTGTCCGCCTCGAGGAACAGTAACTGGGCGATGATGATGTTGGCGACGTCGTCGTTGATCGGCGCCCCCAGGAACACGATGCGGTCCATGAGGAGCCGCGAGAAGATGTCGTACGTCCGCTCACCGCGGCTCGAACGCTCGATGATATACGGCGGATAGAGCGTGGCCATCGTCAAGACTTCACCTCGTCGATTGTGGACTGCTGGAGGAGATGGGCATAGGCCTTCTCCTCGGTGATGGCGCGCTCCAGCTCCGGGAGCCGGTTGGCCTTCTGCAGCGAGCCGTAGAGCTCGCCCGTGGGCACTCCCCGCGCGGCCGCGAGCTCGGCCACCCGCGCGTCCAGCTCCGCCTCGGTGGCGCGGAGGCCGCCCGCCTCGACCACCGCGTCGAGCACCAGGTCGCGCCGGACCTGCGCCTCGGCAATCTGGTGGAACTGCTGCTCGAACTGCGCGAGCTGCTCCTGCGGAACGCCGTAGATCTCGGCGTAGCCGTGCATCAGCCGGTGCACCAGCGACTCGGGGGCCTGCACGCCATTGGCCTCGACGATCTGCTGGACCAGCGCCTGCCGCACCTGTGCGTCGGCCTCGCGGGCGGCCTCGCGCTCCAGGTCCTGCCGCACGGCGGCGCGGAGCCCCTCGAGGTTCTCGAAGTCGCCGACCTCGCGCGCAAAGGCGTCGTCGAGAGCCGGCAGCTCCTGCCGCTTCACGTCGTGCAGCGTGATGCGCACCCGGCGGGTCTGGCCGCGCCGGGACTCGTCGGGATGGTCGTCCGGGAAGCGCACCTCGGCATCGGCCTGCTCGCCGGGGAGGAGGCCCATGATGCGCTCCTCCAGCTCCGGGATCGCCTGGTTCTGGCCCAGCACCAGGTCGTAGGGTTGCGCCGCGCCCGCCCCGCTCTCGTCGAGCTGGGCCACCTCCACCCGCACCATCCGGCCGGGGGCCGGCTTCTCGCCCTCGACCGGGATCCACGCGGCCTTCTGCTCCTGCAGCCGGGCGAGCTGCTCCTCGACGGCGCTGTCGGTCACGGCGGCAACGCGCCGCTCGACCCGGAAGCCGCCGGTCCGCTCGAGCTTGAGCTCCGGCCGGACCTCGACCAGCAGGTCGAACTCGATGGGGGCGCCGTCCTCGAATTTGAGGTTCCGGATGGACGGGTCCGTGACCGGCTTGAGCGACTGGGACGACTGCGCGGTCTCCCATCCCTCCCGGATCACCTCCTCGAGCACCGACTGCCGGATGGCGTCGCCGAACCGCTTCCGGACGACGCCTTCGGGGGCCTTGCCCGGGCGGAAGCCGGGCAGGCGGGCGCGCTTCACGTAATATTTGAGCGCCTTGGCCTCGGCCTCTTGCACGCGGTCCACCGGTACGGTGACCCGGAGCGACTTGGACGCGGAATCCTCCGCGGTTTTCTCGACGGTGATCTGACTCATATGGCCGGGAATCTAGCCGGGAGCGGTCGGGAAGGGAAAGCGGAAGGGCAGCGGCCGGATGGCCGAGCGGGCTCCCGACAGCAGGACTGCCGGGGTCGATGTCCCGATGCACCAGGCCTGCCGATGCGCCTTCGCGAAACTGGCGGTAATATGTGACGAGGGGCTGGCTTCCTCCGACCTCCGGCCGACGCATGCCTCACTCCACCTCACCCTCGATAGGCCATCTTCTCCAGGAGCTGCGGGCGGGAAACCGGGCTGCCTTCGGCGAGCTCCTCCCGCTGGTCTACGACGAGCTGCACGGGCTCGCCGAGCGCCAGCGGCGCAGGTGGCAGGGCGACGAGACACTCGACACGACCGCGCTGGTCCATGAGGCCTACTTCCGGCTGGCCGACCAGTCGGCACCCGAATGGCAGAATCGGGCCCATTTTCTGGGCGTGGCCTCGACCGCCATGCGGCAGATCCTGATCGACTACGCCAAGCGGAAGTGCGCGGCCAAGCGCGGTGGGCAGCGGCCGCATGTGCCCCTGCATGAGGTGGAGGCCGCCCTGCTTCAGGCCGAGCCCTCGTCCGAGCTCCGTGACGAAGTCCTGGTCGCGCTGGACGATTCGCTGCGCCGCCTGGACCAGTGGAACCGGCGGCAGATGCGGATCGTCGAGTGCCGCTTCTTCGGCGGCATGTCGGTCGAAGACACGGCCATGGCGCTCGGCATCTCCCCCGCCACCGTGAAGCGGGGCTGGGGGATGGCCCAGGCGTGGCTCTACCGCGATCTCAAGCAGACGCTCGAGGAGGCCGGGTGAGCGAACGGGAAGTGCCTTCGCACGAGCGGCCCGGCCCCGACCGGCTGGAGGAGCTCTACGAGCGCGCCCGCGCGATGGATGCCGCGGCCCGGGCATCTTTCCTGGCCGAAGCCTGCGGCGGCGATTCCCGGCTGGAGCAGGAGTTGACCTCTCTCCTCACGCACGCGGATCCGGCCGAATCCTTCTTTGCCGGGCTCGCCGATGCCGTCGTCTCGCCCGCGGTCGGTCACCGGGTCGGTCACTACCGGCTGGTCGGCATCCTGGGGACCGGGGGCATGGGTACGGTCTACCGGGCCCACGACAGCCGGCTTGACCGGGTGGTGGCCCTGAAGTTCCTCCCCCCGCATCTGAGCGCCCAGCCGGAGGCCCGCGAGCGATTCCTGCTGGAGGCGCGGGCCGCGGCGGCGCTGGAGCATCCCAATGTCTGCGGCATTCATGAGATCGGGGACACCGCCGATGGACGGCCGTTCATCGCCATGTCCTGCTACGAGGGGGAGACCCTCAAGGAACGCCTGAGCCGAGGCCCGCTGCCGCCGGCGGAGGCGGTGGCGATCGCGGTTCAGCTGGCTCGGGGACTGGGGATGGCGCACGCCCGCGGCATCGTCCACCGGGACGTGAAGCCGGGCAACATCATGCTCTGCGCCGACGGCACGGTGCGCCTGCTGGATTTCGGCTTGGCGAAAGTCGCGGACGTCAGCGTCACCGCTCCCGGGGTGACGCCGGGCACGATCGCCTACATGTCGCCGGAGCAGGCCCGCGGTGACCCGGTGAACCACCTGACCGATCTGTGGAGCCTGGGTGTCGTCCTCTACGAGATGCTGTCGGGCGTGCGCCCGTTCCGGGGCGGGAATGACCGCGCCGTCATCCAGGCTATCCTGCACGAGCAGCCGGAGCCGCTGCAACGGCGGCTGCCCGACGCCCCCCCATCTCTGCCCCGGGCCGTGGAGCGCCTGCTGCGGAAGACGCCGGAGGACCGCTACCCATGCGCCGACGCCCTGCTGGCCGAGTTGACTCGAGCTGCTCCGGCCGGTGGTATCGAGGCGGTGCTCGGGTGGGTGCGGGCGCGCGCGCGTCCCCTTGCCATAAGCGGCGCCGGCCTGTTGGCGGCGGTCACGCTGCTATCGCTGGCGCGGCCGGTCCATCGTTCCGGCACGCTCACGCCAGGCGATTCGGCCCCTCAGCCTCCGGCGATCGCCGTGCTGCCGTTCACCGTGCGCGGCCCGGGCCTCGAGGTCTGGCGCGAGGGGATGGTAGATCTCCTGTCGATGGGCCTCGACGGGACCGCGGGAATCCGGACGATCGACAGCCGCACGCTGCTCGCCAGATGGCATCAGGAAGTCGGGGACAAGACCGGGGCCGACCTCGCGCTGGCGTTGGAGGTCGCCCACCGGACCCAGGCGCGCTATGCGCTCGTCGGCTCGGCAGTCGCGGCCGGCCCGCGGATTCGACTGGCCGCGGACATTTACGATGTCGAGAGCGGGCGGGCAGTCGGGCCGGTTCAGGTGGAGGGGCCGTCCGACTCCGTTCTGGCGCTCGTGGATCGACTCGGCATGCAGACCCTCGGGATCATCTTGGAAAAAAATGCCGGCGAGGTGCCCGCGCTCGATCTGGCCGGGGTGACGACCCCGTCGCTCATCGCGCTCAAGGCCTACCTCGACGGCGAGCACCATTACCGGCGTTCCGAGTTTCGCGAGGCGAGCGAGGCCTGGGAACGCGCCGTGCGCGCCGACACCCTGTTCGCGCTGGCCTATTCCGGTCTCGCGGAAGCGTACGGGTGGCACGACGACAAGAGCACGCAGAGGTCTCTGGAGAACAGCGAGCGCGCCAGGATCATGGCCGATCGGCTGCCCGAGCGCGAGCGGACGCTGATGCAGGCCCGCTGGGCAGGGGAGGTGCGCATGATCCGGGACGCCATCCGGAAATACCCCGACGCTGCCGAGGCGTGGTATGCGCTGGGCGAGGTCTATTTCCACGATCCGGTGGCACTGGGCGGCCCTGAGGAAGCGGAGGAGGCCTTCCGGAGAGCTGCGGAGCTCCAACCAACGATGGCCCCCTACCGCCTGCATCTCCTCGATGTGGCGTTCGAGTGGAACCCCGATAGCGCGCATATCGCGCGCGAACTGGAGGCCTACGGCCGGCTGGCGCCGGACGCCGCGGGGACGCGGGCAGGCCGGATCGCGTTTGCGCTGGCCTTTGGTGACAGCGGCGCACGCGCACATGCCACAGTCCAGCTCGGCACGCTGGATGACGAAACCGCGCCCCAGGTCTATGCGCACCTGAGCCACCCCAGGTTGGCCGAGCTGCGGGAGGGCGTGTTCCTGGCTATAGACCCTCGCCTGAACGAACGCGAGCGGGCCGCCGTTCGAGACCTTCGCTTCAGGACCATCGGACTCATGGACGGGCGAGTTCGCGACGCATTGGCGACGCTGAACGATTCACTGACCCCGAGCTATCTGCGGTACTGCGGGCCCCTGTACTTCTCTGTGCGGGGCCTGGCCGTGCCCGAACGACTTCTTGCGCAGAGGATCGCCGCTGCCCGGACCGACGGGTCGCTGTTCTCCAGCCGGTTCTCGGCGATATGTGCCGCCGGGGCTGCCGCCCGCCTGGGCGACTGGAGCGGGTACAACGTCCTCATTTCCCGTATGCGAGAGAATGCTGCCCGGGCACTCGCTGCCGGCGACAGCTCGAGCGCACAGTATTGGAAGTGGGCCGTCCGCGCGACAGAGGCGCATGGGCTCTGGCGACGAGGCCGCAAGGAGGAGGCCCTGCGTGCATTCGAGGGCGTGCTTCCAGGCTATCCCGGCTGGTTCGTCCTCTGGAACGTGGGTCAGCTCTCGCTCGAGCTCGGCCGGTTGGACCAAGCGGAGCGCGCCTTCCGCGCGCTCTGGCGACAGGACGGGACGCCGGCCTATCTGCAGCGCGCGCGCATCCTGGAGCGGACCGGCCGGCCGGCCGAGGCACTCGAAGCCTACAGGTTCGTCGCCTACGCTTGGCGGCACGCCGACCCCGAGCTGCAGCCACAGGTCGAGGAGGCGCGCCGCGCCGTCGCGCGCTTGTCACGCATGGGGGAGTAGAGCCGTCCGGCACACCAGACCGGTGCCGGCTCAGTCGCCGCCTCCGCCCGTCGAACTTCCCAAGCTCTTCCAGGACGTAGCCGCCGACTCGGACGGCAGCCAACTCGCCGCCGTGCGCTCGCCCGAGTAGTCGGCCCACGGTGCGATTTCGAGCGTGGCCTGGTTCCCCAGCCAGCCCGAGGACTCGTCCAGCGCGACGAGCGGATCACCCGGCGTGGGCGGGAGGCGAAGCGCCAGCGTGTTGGAGATCCAGCCGACCCTTACCGCGTTACCCCGGGTGGTGGCGGCGCGAAGCTGGACCCCGGGCTCGACCGCGAGCGCCCACAGGCCGCCCCGAGAGCGGTTCTCCGAGAACGTCGTGTGTGCCGCCGCGTTCCGCGACGCGTCGTCGTCTCCGTGCTCCATCACCAACGTCGGCACGGCGAGCGCGTCGGATGCGGTGAGGGCCGCCAGGCCGAAGGGCACCCAGGCGAGGAGCCCGATCGCACGCTGGGGCTGCCGCGCAACCAGTCCCGCCGCCTCCGGGGCTTCGCCACCGATCCCGAACACCAATACGGGCGCGTCAGCCATTCCGGCCTGCCCGCTCATCAACTCGGCCGTGCCCAGCGCGTTGAAGATCGTGGCGTCGCTCGCGGCGCTGTTCACGCCGTTGAAGTGGCTGCCGAGCAGCGCCACGTGCGCGGAACGCGCTAGCGCTCGGAGGCTCGCGCCCAGCCCCTGCAGGCCTGTTTCGAGCTCGGGAGGGTCTGACGCGATAGGCTCGCCGGTCACGAACCCGCTGGCCTGCAGATCCGTAATTACGACGATCGTGCCGCGCACTGGTCCGACCCCGGCCGGCACGTAGATCGCGCTGCTGCCGAACTCGTAGACTTCCTGCGGGCTCAGCGTGAAGTCATGGCTGTTGGCCCCCGCGGTCAGCGTGACCGCTTCTTCCGAGGGCAGGTACCCCGGCCGCTCGGCCCGGACCGTAACCGCGCCGATCGGTACGTCGCTCAGCTGGAACTCCCCGTTCGCGTCGCTGGTCGCCTGTCGGGTGCCCACGCTGATCGTGGCGCCCTCGAGCGCCGACTCTCCTGCAGTCCGGATCGTACCCGAGAGCGTCGCGCCTCCACCGCCGCCGCCAGGCCCGGTCCCTGAGGAGTCACCGCAGGCGGCTAGCAGCAGGAGAGCCAGGGCCGCACCCGCCGAAGTGAGCCGGCGCGCAATCGCTCGAGCCCGGTTCACCCCTATCCATCGAGGTGGGATTCTGTGAAGCGACATGGCTGCCTCCGGATGCTGGGTGATCCGCGGCGGAGCTCAGCCGGGTTCACGGGCAGGCTTGCTGGGTCCATGGCCCGGCGGTGAAACCCTGATCGAGCGGACGGCGCGGCAACCGAATTCGCTGCATCCCTAATACGACAAAAGAGGGGAACACGGCTCATGGATGGGGGGATCTCGCCGTTCCCCGCGCTCAACTGCGGAGAGATCGAGCGGCTGAACTAGCTGAAAGTGTGGCTGGGCACGGGGCGAGCAACTGCGAGGGCCGGCAGCTTACGAGCAGAAAGCGTCGAATGCGAACGGGGGGAGTCGAACCCCCACCCCTTGCGGGACAGGATCCTAAGTCCTGCGCGTCTGCCGGTTCCGCCACGCTCGCGTGGGCGGAAATCTATACTACGCCGGCGGCCTCTGCGCCCGCTCGCGATGGAGCCGGCGCGCCGCCGCGACGAGATCGACCGCGACCGGCTCCGCCGGAAGCGAGCGCGACCGGGCCCGTGCGAGGACCGGCTCGATCGCCTGGCGCAGTGCGTCCGCGGTGAAGGGTTTCGCCAGGAACGGCACCCGGGGCATGGGTCCGGCCGCGAAGGTCGGGAAACCGGACATGCAGAGCACCGGCAAGTCCGGCCGGTGCGCGGCCAGCACTTCGAGGAGGTCGAACCCATCGATGCCGGGCATCCGGAGATCGGTCAGGACGAGATCGACCGCCGGCCGGTTCAGCTCGATCAGCCGGAGGGCGGCCTCGCCATCGGCCGCTTCCACGATCCCGCACGCGTCCGACTCGAGGAGGCGCCGGATGAAGCGGCGCACCACCGGCTCATCATCCACCACCAGCGCGAGGAGGCCGGGCGGCATCATCCCACCCGCACGCCCAGCAGCCGGTCGAACTCTCGCCGAACGATCTCGTAGCACTCGCACGACGTGGCCTCGAGCCCCGGGCGGTCCACCAGTGACACCATCCCGCGTCGGTACCGGATCAACCCTTCGCGCTGCAGCGCGCCGGCCGCCTCCGTGACCGTAGCCCGGCGGACGCCAAGCATCGTGGACATCGTCTGGTGGGTGATGGGCAACTCGTCACGCCCGAGACGGTCGCGGCAGATGAGCAGCCAGCGCGCCAGGCGCTGCTCGGCCGAATGGAGCCGGTTGCATGCGGTGCTCTGCGAGATCTGAGTGAGGAAACCCTGCGCGTAAAGATGAAGCAGCCGCCGGAGCTGTGCATGCCGCGTTGCCGCACGGCGGAGCTCGGCGGCCTCCATCCGCTCGGCCGTGCCGGTGATCTGGACCAGGACGCGGTTGGTGGACCGGTCGCTTCCGAACAGGACCGGGAGCCCTGACATCCCCTCGCACCCGACGCTTGCGACCTCCACGGCCATCCCGGCCTCGCCCCCGGCGGCGACCGAGATCACGACGTCCAGCGGGAAGTAGACCGCATCGATCGGGCAGCCCGGCTCGCTGAGCGTCCGCCCTGACTCCAGTTGTACCGTCGTGAGCTGCGGGCGCACCTGCAGGTACTCGCTCCGCGGAAGCGTCGCGAGCAGATGATTACGGGTCTCTGGCGTTGGCGGCGCGACGCCGGTCTTCTCGGCGACTGCGCTCATCCTGGACGCGCGTGGGCAGGCAAGGCCGCTCCTCCCTGGACGGAGCTGTGGCCGACAGTTGAGCTGGAGTACTGGGAGACACTCCCAATGTACTTCCCGCCAGGATAACGCGTTAGTTCCAAGGGGTTTACGTACGCTAGCGTACCGACAGCAGGCTGGTGGGGATTGCCGCGATGATCAGGTGACCCGCTCCCGGACCCATGTTTCGAACAGCGCTTGGCAGTACGGGACGTCGGTGGAGTTCCGGGTCTTGACCCGCCGGCCGTCCACGAGCAGCGCGAACGCGCAGAACTGCACCACGGTCGGCTTGCCGTTCGGCCCCATGCACGCGGACACGGCTTTGCGGTTGACCTCGATCCAGACGGACCGGCCGGGATTGTCGCGCTGCCACGCCGCGCATTTCCCGCCGAGGTCCGGATCCACCTGCTGACCCGCCGGCTGGATGACGATCCGGGCGATCGCGGGCTGCGCCGCGGCTGAGGGCGCGGGGGTCGCACGCTTCTGCCGGTGCGCGGTGGTATCCGGCGCGGGCGTGGTGGAGAGTTCCGCGGAAGGCCTCACGTACTGCCAGGGGGTGCACCGCTCGCGGGCCAGCCGGCCGCCGCGCACGGCTGCCACGCACGAATAGCCGCTCACCGTCTCTCCCTCGAGCGGTGCGGCGATGCGCAGCGTGTCGCTCCGCTGGCTCCCGGCGACGACGTGCGTCTGCGACGCTTCGCCGCCGCCGCGGCCCACCTCGACGCGCATCGAGTCCGGGAGGCCCGCGCCGACGTCGGCCAGCCGCCAGCTCACGGCCACGTCCAGGGAGTCACCGGCGCCGCTGATGTCCGACCGGACGTCGGCCGCGGTGGCCGCCGGGTTGATGGCAGGGTGCAGGCGCCGCTCCATCATCCACAGCCCGTAGCCCGCCACGGCGATGATCGCGAGCAGCAGCACGACCGCCGGCCACCGCCGCGGCTTCGGCTTCTCGATCACCTGCTCCTGCGGGGGCTCCCAGCGAGGCATGGCCTACCGGCCCAGCCCGAGCACGGCAGGCCCCTGCTCGAAAACGATGTCCACCGGGATGCCCTTCGTGCCCAGGCGGGCGAGATCGCTCTGGAGGGTGGGCGAGAGTGCCCCCCTCGTCTCAAGGAAGCGCTTCGTCCCCGCGTAGTCGCCATCGCCCTGGAGCCGGAGCATGAGGCCGCCGAGCGAATCGACGGCGAGCCGCATCTTCGGGAAATCGACCCGATAGCGGCCCGTGGCCGAGTCCCGGCTGAACGCGCCGTGCTCCTCGAAGAACGAGAGCTGCGCGGCGTTGGCGCGCCCGTGCGCATCGGAGGCGCCGAACCGGATCGAGCGGAAGATGCTCGCGAGAAACGTGACGTAGTGGTCCTCAAGCGAGGCGCCGGTGAGCTCCTTCCGCTCGAGCAGGCGTGTCACCATGTACAGGCCCAGGATGTCGGCCTTCCCCTCCTCGATCGCGGAGTACTGCTCCTTGAGGGCGGCGCGCACGGTGCCCTTGCCGTCGATCGTGTTCTTGATGCCCAGTCCGTGCGCCACCTCGTGGAACATGACGTTGTCGAAGAACGCGTCGAAGCTGATGCGCGGCCGCTGGTCTTCGGCGATGAGCTCGCCGGCGATCGGCACGAGGATGCGGTCGAACTTGGCGCGCATGCTGTTCTTGAGCTGAAGCCGCCGGGTGCCCTTCCGGAGCTGGACTTCCTCGTCGTTGGGCAGGTTGATGGCGATCGTCTTGGAGCCGGCGTTGGCTTCGCCGGCGTAATAGAGGGCGTCGTACGCGTTGAGGTCGGAATCCGTGCCGGGCCGCTCGCGCTTGTAGGCGTCGGGCACCGGAAGGCCGTGCTGCAGCTCCGGCAGCAGGGCGGCATAGTGGGCCAGCCGAGCGCTCCAGCTCTTGTCCTTGAGCAGCACGTACGCTTCGGCCGCCGTCTTCCGCCCCACGAGCTGGTCGATGTAGCTCTCGATCGGACCGATGACGATGTCGAGCGTGTTGGTTTTCATGTCCAGCCAGGCGAAGTCGCTCGGCTGATAGTCGTCGGTCTCGAGCGCCTTGGCCCGGAGCTGGAGATAACGCCTGAGCCCCGGGTCTTCCGCCAGCGCCGCCGCCTCGCGCAGCCGCGCGGCCGCGCGCGCGAACGGCTGGGCGTACACCTCGTGATAGGGCAGCGCGACGAGCTGCCCGGCCGAGTCGCGCCGCACGACCGTATACTGCCCGGCGAGCGCCCGCCCCGCTGGCGAGCGGGCGATGGCCTGCTCGAGCTCGTCCTTGGTCAGCCCATGCGGGTACAGCTCAGCCCCGGGCGGCCGGGGACCCACGCCCGGCACGAACGGGCGGTCCTCGTCGAGCCGGTCCCACGGGCCGTAGTTGATCTCGACGTAACGACGCATCGAGCTGTCGGACAGGGCGTGGACGAGCGAATCCCGCGCGGGATAGATCTGCTGCTGGAAGACGCTGTCCATCTCGGCGGCAGCGGCAATGAGGAGCGGAATCATGCGCCGCTCCTGCTCGCCGAGGCCGCGCAGGTCGGCCGTCAGCCGCACCGTCGTGTACTGGGCCACCTTGGCCGCCATCGCCCCCGCCGGGGCTCCGGCCGGGGCCGACGCGGTCGGTCGGTCGCCGCCGCCCTGGCAGCCGAACACGGCCCCGGCCATGCCCGCGGTCATCGCGCTCCGCATTCCGCGACGCATCAGGTGAGTTCGATGCGGCCTTCGACCACGATATCGGTCGGCAGTCCGTCCACTTCCATGGTGGCCCGTGCGTGGAGGGCGTCACGCCCGTCCAGCGCGCCGGACTTGCGCGCCGTGTCGACGGCCTTCTCGATCTCTCGCTGGGCGGTGACACCGAACTGCTTCAGCAGCTTCCGCAGCGAGAGGTTGAACCTCTCCTCATCCATCGTGGGCCTCCGATGAAAGTCTGGTCAGCGGCCTTCGAGGTCGCGGTCGCCGGGGACCTGCCGCTCCGCCCGGCCCTCCCCGGGGTGGGACTTGGCCTCCTGGAACCGCTCGCCCTTGAGTCGCACGAAGGTGACGAACCGCTCGTACTCCTCCTCGGAGAGCGCGTCCGCGATCCCGGGGATGAGTCCCTTGACCAGCGTGATCCGCTCCTCCAATGCGAGCGCCGTCGCCTGGTCGACCAGGGCCCGGATCACCGGGTGGTTCATCCAATCGGTTTCCTTGCTCGTGGTCATGGGAATCGCTCCGGGTGCAGACGGGTCGGGACGCCTCGTGAGCACGGCGGGAGGCGCTTGAGCCAACATAGCAGGGACTCCGGCACCCTGACGAGCCCCAGGTCGTCAGTCAGAGCGGAGTGAGGGGGGCACGACCGAGATCATGCCCCCCTCACCCCGCTCCGCGGCACCGCCTCGAATCAGTTGTCGCCGCCCAGCTTGATCCGTTCGACCCGGCGGGCCTGCGCCCGCGGGTTGTAGATGCGCAGGCTCACGATGCTACCGGGCTTCTCGCCCTGGAGCGCCTTGCGCAGGTCCGCCTCGCTCCGGACGGCCTTGCCCTCGACCGAGAGGATGATGTCCGGCCCGCCGCGCTGCGGGTCATCATACAGGACCTCCCAGGCGGGGCCGCCGGGGGTGACATCGGTCACGATGAGACCACGCGCATCCGACGGCAGCCGGAGCTGCTGTGCCGCGTCCGGCGTGACCGGCTCCACGCTGATCCCGAGCCGGTCCATCGCCGTGCCGCCGGGCGCCTTGGCGTGATCGGCATCGCCCTCACTGTCCGCCGCGGCCACCTGGGGCGCATCGTTCAAGGGCTGGAGCTTGACGTCGAAGGTCTTCCGGACGCCGCCCTTCCTGGCCACCTCCACCTTGACCACGTCGCCCGGCTTGCGGAAGCCGATCACCTGCTGGAGCTGTCCCACGTACTCGACCGGCTTGCCGTCCACCGCGACGATGATATCACCGGGCTCGATGCCCGCCGCCTTGGCCGGTGAGTCATCGCTCGGGATGTCCTTGACGACGACGCCGCGGATCTCCGGCAGCCCGACGTAGGCGGCGTCGTTGAGGCTGACGTTGTCGATGGAGACGCCGAGCGCGGCCCGATGCACCTTGCCGTCGGTGATGAGCTGGTTCATCACCGTGCGGACGAGGTTGATCGGGATGGCGAAGCCATAGCCCGAGTAGAACCCGGTCTCGCTCGCGATGGCGGAATTGATGCCGATGACCTCGCCGCGGACGCTCACCAGCGGGCCGCCGGAGTTGCCGGGATTGATGGCGGCATCGGTCTGGATGAAGTCCTGGATGCTGCCCTGGCCCCGGCCCGGCAGGCCGTTCAGCGCCCGGCCCTTGGCACTCACGATCCCGGAGGTGACGGTGAAGGTAAGCCCCTCCCCGAGCGGGTTGCCGATGGCCAGCACCCACTCGCCGACCCGGGCGTCGTCGCTGTTGCCGAGGGCCATGGGCGGCAGCGACTTGGCATCGATCTTGAGCACGGCTACGTCGGTGTTCGCATCGGTGCCGACCACCTTGGCCTTGAACTCCCGCCGGTCGAGCAGGCGCACCGTCACCACCTCGGCGCCTTCGACCACGTGATTGTTGGTCAGGATGTACCCATCGGCCGAAACAATGAAGCCCGATCCGCTGCCTTGTTCGATCTCGGGCTGCTGCCGGAAGCGCGGGGAGAAGAAGCGCTCCATGCCGGGCGGAATGCGCTGCTGGGTGGCGTGCTCGGTCCGCTGCGAGCGGATATAGACCACGCTGGGCTTGACGTGCTCGGACACCGCGGCGAAGGCCTCGCTCAGGTCCTGCAGCGGCCGGGCGGCCGGAATCGACGGAGGTGCTACCGCCTTGATGGCCGACACCTGCTGCCCCTGCTCCTGCGCGGAGGACCGGTTCGGCAAGTCGAGCAGCCCGGCGAACAGCAGCCCGAGCGCGAACGCCAGGGCTACCAGGCCACCGAACTTGAGCCAGTTCAACGATCGTGCGGACATCGAGCGATCCTTCGGGAGAGCGTGGTAACCGTACCGCATGGGGGCTGCTTAATAGTACCACCACGGACGGCGGAAGGACGGAAAGAGGGAAGGACGGAAGGGCCCGTCCCGCGACCTTTCCGTCCTTCCGCCTTTCCGTCCTTCCGCCCCGCCTACTTCTTTTCGTCTACGATCTCATAGTCAGCTTCGACCACGTCGTCCTGCGGGGCCGCCGCCGGCTCGCCGGTGGGGCCGCCCGCCGGCTGGCCTTCGTCGCCCGGACCCTGGGCGCTCTGGTACAGCGAGGCGCCCGCGGCCGAGTACGCCGCATTCAGGTCGTCGAGAGCCCGACGGATGCCGTCGGCCTCGCCCGTCCGGAGGGCCTGGCGCCCGGCCTCGACCGCCGAGTCCAGGCGGCTCTTGGCATCGGCCGGAAGCCGGTCGACCCATTCCTTGCTGTCCTTCTCGACCCGGTAGACCAGGCTGTCGAGCTGGTTGCGCTGCTCGATCTCCTCGCGGCGCGTCTTGTCCTCCTGCGAGTGCTGCTCGGCCGCCTTGACCATGCGATCGATCTCGGTCTCGCTCAGCCCGCTCGAGGCCTCGATCCGGATCTTCTGCTCCTTGCCGCTGGCCTTGTCCTTGGCCGACACGTGCAGGATGCCGTTGGCGTCGATGTCGAAGGTGACCTCGACCTGCGGCATGCCGCGGGGAGCGGGTGGGATGCCCGTGAGCTGGAACTTGCCGATGGTCCGGTTGTCGATGGCCATCTGACGCTCGCCCTGGAGCACGTGGATCTCGACCGTGGTCTGGTTGTCCTCCGCGGTGGAGAAGGTCTCCGACTTCTTGGTCGGGATCGTGGTGTTCCGCGGGATGAGCACGGTGGTGACGCCGCCCAGCGTCTCGATGCCGAGCGAGAGCGGGGTGACTTCCAGCAGCAGCACGTCCTTCACCTCGCCGCCCAGCACGCCGCCCTGGATGGCCGCGCCGATGGCGACGACTTCGTCAGGGTTCACGCCCTTGTGCGGATCCTTCTTGAAGAAGTCCTTCACGACCTGCTGGATCTTCGGCATGCGCGTCGAGCCGCCGACGAGGATCACCTCATCGATCTCCTCGGGCTTGATGCCGGCATCCTTGAGCGCCTTCTCCATCGG
>JAICLE010000140.1 GCA_025927545.1 Gemmatimonadales bacterium | reverse complement strand
GGCACCGCCGCGCCCGCCGTGGCCACGAGCTCGAGCAGGTGCAGCATGAGTCCGGCGCCCCCCGCGAACGCCCGCGCCAGCGGCGGGAGCAGCGGGTGGAACAGGAGGCTTGCCAGCACGCCGGGCACCGCCACGGCGGCGATCGGGATGGCGGCGAAGTTGAGCACGATGCCCACCGGCGCTACGGTCCCGAGCGCCCAGGCGGTGATCGGCGCGGTGGCGAGCGTGGCCCCGATGGAGGAGCCGAGCGTGCGCCAGCCGAAGCTCCGCCCGAGCGCGCCGTCGGTCCACCGGCTGAACCGCGTCGCGCCCCAGAGCGCGGCGGCCGAGAGCCAGCCGCCCAGGTCGAGCACCGCCCACGGGTCGAGGAGCAGCACCGCGAGACAGGTGGCGGCGAGGAGCTCCTCGGCGCGCACGTTCCGCTGCCGCACCCGGCAGCGCGCGATCACGATGGCGAGCGCGGCCGCGCGGGTGGCGGGCGCCGGCCAGCCGAGAAAGGCGACGTACGCCGTGCTCGTGAGCGCCGCGATCACCAGCGCGTGCTCCCGGCGCGCGCGACACAGCCGGGCCACCAGGAATACCCACGCCCCGATCAGCCCCACATGGAAGCCGGAGATCGAGAGTAGGTGCACCAGTCCCGACTGCGCGAAGCGGTCCTGCAGCGCGGGATCGATCCCGCCGCGGCGCCCGAGCATGAGCGCGTCCACCAGCGGCGCCCGCGCACCGTAGAGCGAGCGGCTGGCCGCCCCGAGCGCGGTCCGGAGCCGCCCGCCGAGCGACGGCGTGCCTTCCGCCCGCCCGGCACCGCTCACCACCAGCATTCCGTCGGGCCGCCCGCCGGGCCCGGGACGCGGCACCCAGGCACCCTCGATCCGGCTGGTGTGGCCCGCCGCGATCGGCACGCCGGCGGGCCAGCGCGCGCCGACGTCGCCCTCGCACCCGGCGCCGACCGGTGCGACCTGCACTCGCCCGCCCTCCGCGTCCACCGGCTCGAGCACCCGCACGGTCAGCCGCACCCGTCCCGCCGGCAAGCGCGAGGTGCAGCGGCCGGCCTCCGCCACCCTGGCAAGCTCGCCGCTCAGCCGGCCGAGCGTCGCGGCGGCGCCGAACAGCACCGCGGCCGGTTGGCGCGTGGCTGCCGAGACGCCGAGTACCGCGAGCGTGCCGAACGGGCCCCCGAAACGCAAAAGGCCGGTCGCGAGACCGGCCCCGTAGCACAGGGTGAACAGGAGCGCCGGCCGCGATCTCACCGCGGCCGCAGGCGGTTCAGGGCGCCCGGCCCGAGCTCCGCGACCCGCAGCGGGGCGCCTGCGAGATCTTCCGTAGCCCGTCCATCATGGCCACCTCGATGGCCGCGCGGCTCTGGTCTTTCTCCAGGCTCACTTCCGTGAGCACCGATCCCTGCCGGCTCGACACGTAGCGCGCCGGTACCCGGTTGAGGGTGTACACCAGCGCGTCGTCGCGGCAGACGTCGCAGCCGCAGAACTCCGGAAATCGGGCACGCAGCGACTCGTATGCGGCGTGCACGTGCTCCTCGACCACATTGCGAATCACAGGACCGCCAGCGCCGGCGCGACCACCGCGCCCGTGAAGGTGGACCCGGTGGTGCCGGTGAGCCGGGCGCGGTGATACTCGCCGGCGGCGCCGGCCGGCAGGTCGAGCAGCACGAGCTGGTTGGTGCGGGTGCGTCCGAGCATGAGATCTCCGCGCCGGGCGGGCCGCTCCACCAGCACCTCGTGCACCTGGCCCACCCGCGCCACGTTCTTGCGGCGCACGTTGGCGCGGACGGCCTCGATGAGCCGGTCGAGCCGCGCCGAGGCCACGTCGGCGGGGACGTGGTCGCGCAGCCGGGCCGCGGGCGTGCCCTCGCGCACCGAGTACTTGAACGTGTAGGCATCGTCGAAATCGGCCTCGGCGACGAGGCTGAGCGTTTCCTCGAACTGCGCGTCGGTTTCGGCGGGAAAGCCAACGATGATGTCGGTCGAGAAGGTGATGCCGGGAATGCCGGCCCGGAGCTGCTCCATCACTTCCAGATAGCGCGCCCGGGTGTACCGGCGCAGCATGCGGCGCAGCACCGCGTCGGAGCCGCTCTGCACCGGCAGGTGCACGTGCTCGCAGACCGCGGGGGTGAGCGCCATGGCCTCGATGACCCGCGGGGTGAAATCCGTGGGATACGGGCTGGTGAACCGGAGCCGCCGGACACCGTCGACGCTTCCGACAGAGCGGAGCAGATCGGCGAAATCGTGGCGGCCATCGTGGTACCCGTTGACCGTCTGACCCAGCAGCGTGACTTCGGAGGTGCCCTCCGCCGCGAGCGCCTGGACCTCCCGCACCACGTCCTCGAGTCGGCGGCTCCGCTCGGCGCCGCGGGTGTAGGGAACGATGCAGAAGGTGCACCGGTAATCGCAGCCCCGCTGTACCGTGACGAACGCGGTCGGACCCTTCTCCCGCACCGGCGGCACGTCTTCGTAATGCTCCCACTCGCGGAACCCGGTATCGGCGGTCCGCTGCCCGCCCGCGGCCAGGCCGATCAACTGGTCCAGGTTCCGGTAGGCGTCCGGGCCGACGACCAGGTCCACGCGCGGCACCCGCTCGAGCAGCGCCGGACCCAGTCGCTGTGCCATGCAGCCCACCACGCCCAGCACGCCGCCGGGCTGCTTGTAGCGCTGCAGCTCGCCCATGCGGCCGATCACCCGCTGCTCGGCGTTGTCGCGCACCGCGCAGGTGTTCACCAGCATCACGTCGGCCTCCGCCGGATCGTCGGCGCGGGCGTAGCCCGCGCGGCCGAGGACCCCGAACATCAGCTCGGTGTCGGCCACGTTCATCTGGCAGCCGTAGGTCTCGATGTAGACGCGCTTGGCCATGCGCAAAGATACCCCGTCAGGGGCGGACCGTCACACCGATATTGACCAGGAAGGTCCGCTCGGAGAAGGCGCCCGCGGAGCGCCACACGTGCTCCAGGCCCAGATCGATGCCGGCGCGGTCCTGCGCGAACTGCAGGCCCGTCCCGGCCGAGATGCCGAACTCGTGCGGCTGCTCGCCCGGGACGAGCGGGAACGGCAGCCGGCCGTAGCGGGCGCCGAACCGGATCGGCCCGCTGCCGGGCCGCTTCGGGTTCGGCATGTACTCGCCGCCGAACGCCAGCTCGAGCGTGTTGTCCGCCCCGGTGCCGCCCTGGGCCAGCAGGTCGCTGTTGGCGGCGGACCAGGTCCTCATCACCGCCTGGCTGGCCACCTCGAGCTTGGGCCGGACGCGCCAGCGCACGCCCAGGCCAAAGGTGTACGGGAGGTCGATCCGGTCCACCCGCGCGGAATCGCGATCCACGATGACATGACCGTCGGAGCGGGCCGTGGCGGCGACGCTGAACGCCGGGCCGAAGTTGCGCACCACGCCGAGCGACACGCCGATCCCGGCGTAGGAGAGCTCGGACTGCTGGCGCGAGGCCTGGTAGCTCGTGTCCGCGAAGGTACGGCGCGCGCTCAGCCGGGCGGAGCCGGTGATCACGTCGAACGATCCGCCGACCACCCACGTGTCCTTGAAGCGGTACGCGCCCGCCGCCTGCAGGTCGCTCAGGCCGCCGCGCGAGGCGAACGTATCGCTCACCGGGACCGGCACGCCGCGGAGCGGGATCGTGTCCGCGCTCGCGAGCGTGAAGTCGCGGCTGGTGTAGTTCGAGAAGCTCACGCCGACCACGCCGGGCCGCTGCCCGATCGGGCCGGCGACGGAGAGATGAGGGAACCGGGTCTCCCGCAGCGACTGGCTCCCCGCCGGGTTCTCCACGTGGCGGAAGTCCTGCAGCGCGGCGAATCCCGCGGTGAGCGACTGGAGCCCGCCCAGCGCGGCCGGATTGAGACTCGAGAGCGGATCGAACATCGCGAACGCCCCGCCGCTCGAGAAGGCCCGGGCGCCGATCGGGCGGCCGGGCATCCCCAGCCCACGCACGCCGAACTGGGACGACTGGGCCGAGGCGGCGGCGGGCATCAGCGCCAGCGCGAGAACGACGAGGGCTCGGCGCACTTACGGAGTTTCGAAGGGGAAGGAGCGCTGGTAGGTGATTCGGAGCCGCGGCGCGCCGATGGACGGCGAGCGGGTCGAGCCGAAGACGGCGCGTGTAAAGCTCGCGGCTTCGGGCCGGAGCGTCAGAAACACCGACTGGGGACGGGCACGCGAGGCCTGCCACGCCTGCACCATGCGGGTGACCTCCACCCGCACCGTGTCCGTCTGGACAGGCGGGAGCGTATCGAACTGGATGAACGTGGGGTCCACCGTGACGGGCGACTTGGCGCCGATGTCCCCGAGCACGAGTCGGGTGTCGAGCAGGGTCGGATCGGTCGGCAGGCCGAGGATCGGCCGCGCGGGCAGCAGCTCGAGCGTGGCCCGCACGACCGTTGCCGAGTCGAGGAACGCGTCCGACAGGCCGAACCGGATCAGCGCCCGGGACGACGGCTCGCCGCCCACCGTGAGCAGCGAGTCGACCGGGACGAGCGGCTCGCGGGTGACGAACGTGTTGAATTCGGTGGCCCGGCTGAGCGACTGGTTCCGCACCAGCCCGGTGTCGGGGACGTCCACCGTGACGTAGGAGGTGAAGGTGGCGGCGTTGGTGCCCACGATCGAGCCGACCCGGATGCCGGTCGGCACGTCCGCCACGATCCGGAGCCCGATGGCGAGCACGCTGTCTCCGCCGGGCACGAGACCCAGCCGGTCCGCGTCGGCGCCGCGCAGGACCGTGTTGATGGCGCCGCTGTTGACCGAGTCGGGCACGACGATGCTGTCGATCAGGGCGGGATCCACCAGCAGCGGGTCCACGCTGGCGAACGTGGCGGTGCTGTCGATCGTGGGCGGCAGCCGGTAGAGAAATACCCTGAGCCCGTTCACGTTGGTGTCACGGGCCACGAGGGTCAGGCCGATCACCGCCGAATCCACAGTGTAGGTGCGCAGCGTGTCGCGGACCCTGACGGAGTCGGTGCGGGGGGCAAAGCGGTAGATCGCGCGGTCGTCGGATGCGGCAGAGCCGTCGGAGACGAGCAGCGCGACTCCGCCGCCCCGGCCCACGTAGCCGGTGAAGCTGCTGTCACGGTTCGGCACCGCCGGCACGATCGTGTCGAACACCTGGGCCGAGCCGCCCGGACAAAGCTCGGGACATTCGGCGGGCGAGGTGAGCCGCTCCTGGCACGCGGCCATGATCGCAACGAGGCCCACGACACCGCCTGCCCACCGCCAGCCACGTCCGCGGCGAGCCGTCACGCGAGCTGCTCCTTCCCGAACGCCGCCGGGAGCAGCTCCGCGACGGTCCAGCTCACCGTCCGCGCGCTGCCCACACTCTCTATCCGAAGATCCCCGCCGAACTCCGAGAGCACCTGCCGGCAGGCGCCGCATGGCGCGGCCGGCGGGTCCGCATCGGAGACGACCACCGCCCGTCGGAATCGCCGCGCCCCGGCGGCCACCGCGGCGCAGACCGCCGCCCGCTCGGCGCAGATGGTGAGGCCGTAAGAGGCGTTCTCGACGTTGCAGGCCACGAACACGCGGCCGTCGTCCGTTTCGAGCGCGCAGCCGACCCGGAAGCAGGAGTACGGCGCGTAGGCTCGCTGCTGGACGGCGCGGGCCGCGTCAACCAGGGTGTCGGTCACTCCAGACCTCGGGCAGAAACGAAGTGCCCGCCAGGAGCGGCGGGACACCGAGGAAGTCGGCTACCGTCTGGCCGACGTCGGCGAAGGTGCGGCGCCGTCCAAGCGGCACCGGCCGGACTCGCGGGCCGGCGACCAGGACCGGCACGACTTCCCGCGAGTGATCGGTGGACGGAGTCGTCGGGTCGTTGCCGTGATCGGCGGTAAAGATAACGAGGTCCTCGTCCCGCACCGCCGCCAGCAGCCGCGGCAGCGCCCGGTCGAGCTCCAGCAGGCCGGCGTGGAAGCCCGCGACGTCATTCCGGTGGCCCCAGCTCTGGTCGAACTCGATCACGTTGGCGAGCAGGAATCCGGCGGGCATCGAGCCCAGCGCGGCCTCGATCAGATCGTACGCTTCGCCGTTGGTGGCGGTGTGG
>JAICLE010000007.1 GCA_025927545.1 Gemmatimonadales bacterium | reverse complement strand
CTCGGTCAGAAACAGCGCCTCATCGGAGCTGATCACGGTCGTCTTGTTGATCTCGAGGCCGATCTGCGGGATCCCCTTCACCCGCGATCCCGTGGCGATGACCACGGCCTTCCGCGCCTGGTACTCGTCGCCGCCGACCTTCACCCTGCGGTCCTTCCCCAGCACGCCCGTGCCCTTGATCACGGTCACCTTGTGCTTCTTCATCAGGAACTCGACGCCCTTGGAGTTCTGCTCGGAAACCTTGCGCGAGCGGCGCATGGCCACGCCGTAGTCCGCCTTCACGCCGCTCACCTCGACGCCCAGATCCCTGGCGTCGTGGGAGACCAGGTTGGCCACGTACGCGCTGTGCAGCAGTGCCTTGGTCGGGATGCAGCCGATGTTCACGCACACGCCGCCGAGCTTGTCCCGCTCCACCACCGCGGTGGCCAGGCCGAGCTGCGCGGCCCGGATGGCGCAGACGTAGCCGGCCGGGCCGCCGCCGATGATGATGAGGTCGAATTCCGTCGCCACGCGAGCTCCGGGGAAGAGGTGAGTGGTAGGCCGTGCTACCACACCATGGCCAACGGATTCTCCAGCATCGCCTTGAGCGTCTTGAGAAACCGCGCGCCGGTGGCGCCGTCGATCACGCGATGGTCGCACGACATCGTGAGGCGGAGGCGCCGCCGGACGGTGAGCTGCCCCTCGTGCACCACCGGCTTCTCGACGATCCGCCCCACCGCGAGAATGCCCGCCTCGGGCGGATTGATCACTGCGGTGAATTCGTCGATGTCGAGCATGCCAAGGTTGGAGACCGAGAACGTACCGCCCGTGTACTCCTCGGGCTTGAGGCGGCGTTCGCGTGCACGCTCGGCCAGATCCAGCGACTCGGCGGCGATCTCCCGCAGCGACTTGAGATCGGTATTCCGGATGACCGGGGTGATCAGGCCGTCCTCGATGGCCACCGCCATGCTCACGTGCACCTCGTGCCAGTAGCGGATGTGGTCGTCCTGCCACCACGCGTTGCAGGCGGGATGCTGCCGGAGTGCGGCGGCGACGGCCTTGAGGATGATGTCGTTGAAGGACACCTTGGGTCCGTCGCCGAGCGTCTTGAGGGCTTCCCGCGCATCCCACGCGCGCTCCATGTCCACCTCGGTCGTGAGGTAGAACGTGGGGATCGGGCCGATGGACTGGACCAGCCGCCGCGCGATCGTCTTCCGCAACTGGTTGAGCGGGACGTCGGTGAACGCGGCACCCTCAGGCGTCCGGAGGATGGGGTGGGGAGCCGGCGGCCCTCCAGCGTGCGTCGGGGCGGCCGCGGGAGCCTGCTCCAGGTCCCGCAGCACTACCCGTCCCTCGGGCCCTGACCCGGCCAGGGCGCCGAGGTCGATGCCGCGCTCGGCCGCGATCCGGCGGGCCAGGGGCGACGCCTTGACGCGCCCCTCGGGAGTGGGTGCCGCGGCCGCCGGGGCGCTCGCCGCTGCCCGTTCGGCTTCGGCCGCGGGAGCCGGCGGCGGCCCAGGTGCCGGCTGCGTGCCCTGCTGCTTCTGGGCCGGCGTCGGCTTCCCGTTGTCCACTGCCTCGCCCGGCTCCCCGATCAGGGCCACTGGCTCGGACACGGGCACGGTGGCGCCGGCCGGCACCACCTGCTTGAGCAGCGTGCCGGCCGCGCGTGCCACCAGCTCCATGACCGCCTTGTCGGTCTCCACCTCGGCGAGCACGTCGCCCACGGCGACGGCCTCCCCCTCCTGCTTCTTCCACTCGACGAGGCGCCCCTCCTCCATCGTGGGCGAGAGCGCCTCCATGACGACCCTGGTGGCCATCGGCTAGTCGCGGTACAGCACCGAGTGCACCGCGGCGATCACCTTGGCGGGATCGACCTTCGCGGCCTTCTCGAGCTGTTTGTTGTAGGGCATGGGAACGTCCGCGCCGGTAACCCGGAGGACGGGCGCGTCGAGCTCATCAAACGCCTCGCGCTGGATGGTGTCCACGACCTGCGCGCCAACCCCCGCGAAGGGCCAGCCCTCCTCGGCAACCACGCAGCGGTGGGTGCGCGCCACCGACGCGAGCACCGCCTCCGTGTCCAGCGGCCGGATGGTGCGGAGGTCCAGTACCTCGGCTTCCACGCCGTCGTCCGCGAGCTCATCGGCGGCCTTGAGCGCCACCGCGACCGTCTTCGAGTGGCACACGATCGTGACGTCGCGGCCCGCCCGCTTTACGTCGGCCTTGCCGAGCGGGACGACGTGCTCGCCTTCGGGCACCTCGCCCTTCAGGTTGTACAGCATCTCGCCCTCGATGAAGACGACGGGGTTGTCGTCGCGGATGGCGCTCTTGAGCAGCCCCTTGGCGTCCGCCGGCGTAGCGGGCATGACGACCTTGAGGCCGGGGACGTGCGCGTAGAAGCTCTCGAACGCCTGCGAGTGCTGCGCGGCGAGCTGGAGGGCTGCGCCGCCCGGCCCCCTGAACACCGCGGGCACCCCGACCTGCCCGTTCGACATGTACCGCATCTTGGCCGCGTTGTTGACCAGCTGGTCGATGGCGAGCAGCGCGAAATTCCAGGTCATGAACTCGATGACCGGCCGCAACCCCACCATGGCCGCCCCGATCCCCACGCCCGCGAACCCGAGCTCGGTGATCGGCGTGTCCACCACGCGCATGGGGCCGAATTCGTCCAGCAACCCGCGGCTCACCTTGTACGCGCCCTGATAGACCCCGACCTCCTCGCCCATGAGAAAGACGTCCGGGTCACGGGCCATCTCCTCGCGGAGGGCGTGATTGAGGGCATCGCGGTAGGTCAGGGTGGGCATTGTAGATAGTCACTGGTCGCGGGTCGCGAGTAGTGGACCACAGGCCGCGAGTCTCGCGACCCGCGACCCGCGACTCACGACTCCTTGTACACATCCGAATACAGCTCCTCCATCGCCGGCTCCGGCGCCTCGTCCGCGAACCTGTAGGCGTCCTCCACCTCGTCCACGATCTCCTTGTCGAGCGCCTTCACGCCGGCCTGGTCCATGATTCCTTCCTCGATGAGCCGCTGGGACCAGACGGCGATCGGGTCGCGCTTGCGCTGGTCCTCGACCTCTTCGCGCGTCCGGTAGTGTCCGTGGATCGGGTCGGACATGGAGTGGCCCATGAAACGGTAGGTGCGGACCTCGAGCAGCGTCGGGTGCTTGTCGGCGCGGGCGCGCTCCACTGCGCGCTCCATGGCCGCGTGCATAACCAGCACGTCCTGGCCGTCCACCACCTCGTTGGCCATGTCGTAGGAGCAGGCGCGCTCCGAGATGTCGTAGATGGCGCTGGCCCGCTCGAGCGCGGTGCCCATGCCGTAGCGGTTGTTCTCGCAGACGTAGACGACCGGCAGCTTCCACAGCGCCGCCATGTTGAGCGCTTCGTGGAACGCGCCGTTGTTGACCGCCGCCTCGCCGAAATAGCACACCGCCACCTGGTCGGTGTTCCGGTACTTGATGGCGAACGCCATCCCCGTAGCGAGCGGAATGTGGCCGGCCACGATGCCGTGCCCGCCGAGGAAGCCGAGCGACGCGTCGAAGAGGTGCATCGAGCCGCCCTTGCCGCCGCTCGTGCCCGCGGCCTTGCCGAACAGCTCGGCCATGACCGCGCGGGGGCTCAGGCCGCGCGCCAGCGCGTGCCCGTGCTCGCGATAGGAGCAGGTGATGTAGTCGTCCGCGCGGAGCGCAGCGAGGCTTCCCACCGCGACCGCCTCCTGCCCGATGTAGAGATGGCAGAAGCCGCCGATCTTGCCGAGGCTATAGGCCTCGCCCGCCTTCTCCTCGAAGCGGCGGATGAGGATCATCTGGCGCAGCCAGCCGCGGTATTCCTCCGCGCGCTCGGCGTCGAGGCCGCGGCGGCGCGTGCGCGGTCGCGGAACGGCGGTGCCGGCCATCAGCGGGCGCCTCCGGCGGCGGCGAGATGCTCCCAGGCGTGGTACGACGAGCGCGTGAGCGGGCTCGCCTGCACGTGCGAAAAACCCATCGCCAGCCCCGCCTCGCGCAGCTCGGCGAACTCGTCCGGCGTGTAGTACCGCGCCACCGGCAGGTGGCCGTCCGAGGGACGGAGGTACTGACCCAGCGTCAGGATGTTCACGTCGCTCCGTCGCAGGTCGCGCATGCAGACCAGCACCTCGTCCCACTCCTCGCCCATGCCGAGGATGATGCCGCTCTTGGTGAGCGCCCCGGGGTCCATCCGCCGCGCGTTGGCCAGAAGCTGCAGTGCGCGGGGGTACCGGCCGCCCGGCCGGGCCAGGCGGTAGAGCCGCTCCGCGGTCTCGAGATTGTGGTTGAGGATGTCGGGCCGGGCATCCATCACGATCCGGAGTGCCTGCTCCGAGCCCTTGAAGTCGGGGATGAGGACTTCGACCGATGTGGCGGGAAGCCGCCGCTTGATCTCGGTGATGCACCCGGCGAACACCTCCGCGCCGCCGTTCGGCAGGTCGTCGCGGTCCACCGAGGTGATGACCACGTGTGCCAGCCCCATGCGCTCGACCGCCTCGGCCAGGCGCAGCGGCTCGAGCGGGTCGAAGGCCGTGGGCGTCCCGTGCGCCACCGCGCAGTAGGTGCAGTTCCGGGTGCAGACGTCACCCAGGACCATGAAGGTGGCGGCCTTGTGCTCCCAGCATTCGCCGATGTTGGGGCAGCGGGCTTCCTCGCACACGGTGTGGAGCCCGAGCTCCCGCATCAGCCCCTTGAGGTGCGCGTAGTTGGGGCCACCGGGGGCCTTCACCTTGAGCCAGCCGGGCTTCCGGGCCGGAACCCCGTCGGCCGCCGGCGTGCCAGCGGGAGAGCCCGTCAGTTGTACGAGCGGGACTGCCACTTCCGATTCTCCAGATGCGGGTGAGACCCAAGGGCACCAGCCGGAAAGCTAGTCGCCTCCGCGAGGGGGGACCACCGCCGGGGTGCTCCGGGCCTCAAGGCCGGCCGCACGCATCGATGACGGCCTGCGAGCTGTGCTTGACGTCGGCCGAGGCACGCTCCTCCTCTTCCGTCGGACCCCGGTGCGTGGAGTACTCGGCGAAGGTGTGTCCGATCACCGTCAGCGAGGTCTTTCCACTGGAATCGGGCGCGGCCTGGATCTCGAGCCGGTCGACGTTACGCCGGAACTGCGGCTCCGGACGCCGGACGCTGTTGTCCACCTTGCGGGCGGTAACCCGGTTATCGGTCTGGTCGAACGAGGTCTCTTCGTAGCCCAGCGGGCGCAGCTTGGCGCGCGCGCACGCGATGACGTCGGCCGGGGCGGCGGCGGGCGAGGCGGCGAGCGTGTCGTAGAACCGGCCGCCCCCGCAGGCGCCCGCCAGGAGGAGGGTGCCGAGCAAGCTGTGCGAGCGCATCGTGGTCTCCCGAAGACGTGAAAGTTGCCCCCAATCTACACGCCCACGTTCGCCCGCGGGATGCGGGCAGCCGTGTGCAAAAAGAGCGGCCGCTCCTCGTGGAACGGCCGCTCCCCGCCTGCGGTGGTGCCGAATGCCTAGAAGAACAGCATCATGCCGAGCGAGCCCTGGTCGCCCTTGGAGGACTTGGCGCCGTCGCTGTAGCCGTCGATGTGGCCGTACTCCAGCACCCACCGGAGCGACTTGCTCCACTTGTAGGTGATCTGGCCGTCGATCAGCCGGTTCTTCAGGATCTCGGAATCGATGCCGTCCGCCGTCTTGTCCGCGTCGGTCCGCTTCAGGTGGTTCTCACCGAAGCTGCCGCCGATCATGAACTTGCTGTTCGTCGGGCTGAAGGTGACCTGCCCGATGTAGCCGAACGAGTTGCGGCCGTCACCCGCGGCGTCGACGCCGAGGTTGTCGAAGTTGGCCCCACCCACGATGCCGTCGCCCTGGAGCAGGTAGCCCATGCCCTTGGCGAAGAATCCCGACCCCGTGAGCGCGAAGCCCGAGACGTCGATGGTGATGCCCGCGCCGCCGCCCGTCGAGGTGAGGCTTTCGGTGGGGCCGGTCGCGCCGGTCTTCGCGGTCTGGACCGCGCCGTTCACGAACAGTTTGAAGTTGCTGTTCTCGCCGAACTTGGTGTTGTAGCCGAGCTCTGCCTCGACTCGCGGGAGCTCGATCGTGGTGTAGGCTCCCGAGCGGATGCCTTCGAAGAGGCCGATGCTCAGCGAGGCCGGCCGGCCGCTGGGCGTGGTGTAGGTGAGCTGCGGCCGGAAGTCGGGATACAGGTACCCGTAGCCGATGCGGCCGAGGGCCGTGCCGCGGCCGCCCCCGCCGACGCCGACGCCGAGGAGGGTCATGTCGGTCAGGATGTTGCCGCGCTGATAGAGGCCGAGCTCCTTACCCATGAGCAGCGAGCCCCAGGAGCCGCCGGCGGTCAGGTACACCTGGCGCATATCGATCTGGGCGCCGGCCGCGTCGGTCCCGAAGTAGCTGGCGTTGTGCCCGCCGAACTCGACCTGAGGCGCGAAGCCGAAGTGCACGCCGAGATCGATGTTGTCTTCCTTGCCCTTGGCGTCGAACACGGCGAATGAGGGAAGCAGGCCGGTGCCGACGCTCAGGTCCTTGCCGGAAGTGGCGAATCCACCGCCCGGCGTTGCGGTCTTGGAGTTCTGGTAGATGTAGAACGCGTTCACGTTCCCGCTGAACGTGAAGGCCCAGCCGTTGCTCATCTGCATCGTGAGCTGGGCTTCGGCCGCATTCGCCGCGCCGAACGCCAGGCCCATGCACAACAGTGCGACTCTCTTCATAGGTGCTTCTCCCTCATTGAAAGTATTGACCGCCAACGACAGCCATACCTCGGGACGTGCCTGCACCAACAATCGGGACCGCGGCGGGCGGAGCGTGAGCTCAGCGCGCGGGTTCAGTCGTCGGACCAATGAGCGATGTGTTCACCTCCCAGAAGGCGTACCAGATGGGGAGCGGACGGTGATTCTCCCACCAGTAGTAGTCGTTGAGCCGGCTGACGTAGACGTTGGCACCGTAGGGCAACCGGAACCGTCCGCTCCGGTAGAGTGCCGTCATCGTGTCCCGGAGGCCGGCGGAATCGACCGTCATCGTTCCGGCACCGGGGCCCGCCGCCTGCATGAATCCCGCTCCCGCCAGGAACCCGTCGGTGTACGCCGCCTGCGCCTCGGGACCGAGCGCTCGCCAGTCGTTCCCATCCCGGACGCTCCAATGCCGGCCGGGCTCGAGCGCCGCGCTCGCATGCCCCCCGAGAACCCCCGCAGCCGCCAGGGCTGCCCACCACCACCGTGCCGCCACGTTGGTTCAAACGAACGGCCGGCAGGATGCCCCGTGGCGGGGTCCTGCCGGCCGAGCGTCCACTGTTACTTCTTCATGGCGTGGGCCTTGGCCGGCAGGCCAAAGACCATCAACGCGTCCCCGAGCGGATAGCTGATCTGGAAATTGCCGCCGCACGCCACCGCGATGAACTGCTCGCCATTGTGGGTAAAGGTCATCGGCGCGGAATTGCAGCCGGCGCCGACATTGAACTGCCAGAGGAGCTTGCCGGTCTTGGAGTTGTAGGCGTTGAAGTTGCCGTTCCCCTCGCCGGTGAACGTAAGGCCGCCGGCGGTGGCCAGCGAGCCACCCATCATCGGCTGCGGCACCTTGTTCTGCCACGCGATCTTGCCGGTCTTGAGGTCCACGGCGGAGAAGAGGCCGTACTGCTCTTCCCCCGGGATGGCGACGAAGGCCGAGCCGAGCCAGAGGCGCCCCTTTTCCCATGGCGCGCTGTGGACCTTGTAGTTCATCGGCTGGTGCAGCGCGGCCACGAAAGCGTAGTCGAGGGTCGGATCGATCGAGATCGGTGACCACTCCGAGCCACCGTTGGCGCCCGGCAGCATCCGGGTGCCCTCGGGCGTCGGCAGGGCGAACATGTTCTCCTGCGGCACGAAGGCGTCGCTCTTGCGGACGAGCTTGCCGGTGGCGGCGTCGAGCACGTAGACCCAGCCCGTCTTGCCGGCATGGACCACGACCTTCTTGCCGCCGACGGTGGTCACGACGGGCGGGGACACGGCATCGAGGTCCCATACGTCGTGCGGCACCGTCTGGTAGTACCACTTGGTCTTGCCCGAGGTCGCGTCGATCGCCACGACACAGTCGGTGTACAGGTTGTCGCCCGGACGCAGGCTGCCGTCGAGGTCGGGCGATGGGTTGCCGACCGCCACGAAGATGGTGTTGCTCTCCTTGTCGTATGCCGGCGTCATCCAGACGCCGCCACCGCCCGTCTTCCAGGCGTCGGCGGCCTTGGCGCTGTCGGCCTTCTCCTTGGCGATGTCCCGGTGCAGGTCGGAGTTCTCCGCCTTGGTGGCCCAGGTGCCGGTCCAGCCGTTCGGCGCCTTGGCATCGGCGGTCGAGTCGCTCTGGGGCGCCGGGATCGAGTACCAGCGCCAGACCTGATCGCCGGTGCCCGCGTTGTAGGCGGTGACGTGCCCGCGGATCCCGTACTCGCCGCCGGACACCCCCACGATCACGTTGTCGCCGATGATGATCGGCGCGTGGGTGATGCTGTAGCCGAAGGTGGGGTCGGCGACTTCCTTGTCCCACAGCACCTTGCCGCTCTTGGCGTCGAGGGCGATGAGATGGGCGTCCAGCGTGCCCATGTACACGTGCGCGCCGCCGTGGATGGCGACGCCGCGGTTGTTCGGGCCGCAGCAGTAGATCGTGGTGCCGAGCTTGTGCTCGTAGCGCCAGAGCTCCTTCTTCGTGTTCAGATCGTACGCCATCGCCGTGTTGTAGGGCGTCGTCACGTACATCACGCCGTTGGATACGATCGGCGTGTTCTCGAACGAGCCGAGCTTGGCGATGCCGGTCTGGAAGATCATCCGGGGCACCATCTGGGCGACGTTCGCCGTGTTGATCGTCTTGAGCCGGGAGTACCGCTGATTCCAGTCGTTGCCGCCGTAGGTCGTCCAGTCGCCGCTCTGGGCTGCGGCCTGACCGGTCATGACCAGGAACACCGGGAGGATCCACCAACGTGCAGACATGTGCATGGACACGCTTCCTTTCGGCAGAACCTTCGACGCGGGACGGATCCTTCGAACCAGGGTCCGGGTGAGATCGGAGGGACGGCCCCCCAACCGTGCAACTCATCCAGGCGGTAGGCTGCCGCGAACGCGCGCCCGACGATGCGAGCGGGGCACCAGCGCGTCGGTGCCGGGGCGATGGCCGTTGGTCGACGTCATTTCGGGGGCGCTAAGTGAAGAACCGGATACAATCTGCGGTTCACCGTCCGGGCGTCAAGTCCCCAACTTCCCGACAGTTGCGCCACGCCACCCCGGTTTTCCTGGTCAACTGCAATCAGTGCAAAGAGTTGCGCTCAAACGCGCAGCCCAGCCCTCCCGCCCTCCTCACCGGAACAGCGCGGCCGACTTGAGCAGCGTGTTCCACACTCCCCATACCAGGGGCACACCCACCAGCACCCACGCGAGCGCCACCAGGCCCCACTGTCCCGGTTGCTCGTCCGCCGACTGCCCGACGTTCGTCATGTGACGCGCTCCTGCGGTGAGGACTCTGGGCCGAGGCCGCAACAATATTCAGGCACGGGGGAGTTTATGCAATCGTTCACGCCTTGGCGCCGGCGGCGACGGCGCCGCGGTCGCGCGCCAGCTCCTCATCCGACATGAAGTGCCGCTCGGCCACGGGACGCACCGCCAGGTTGGCGAAGAAGCCGAGTACCAGCAGCCCGGCCATGAGGTACATGGTCACGTTGTAGGCTTGCGTCGCCGGGATGCCGCGCTCGATCTGGTATTCCCGGATGTAGTTCACCAGCACCGGCCCAGCCACGCCGGCGGCCGACCATGCCGTGAGCAGCCGGCCGTGGATCGCGCCCACGTACTGCGTGCCGAAGAGATCGGAGAGATAGGCCGGCACCGTCGCAAAACCGCCACCGTACATCGAGATGATGAGGGCGGCGCAGATCACGAACAGCTCCACGCTCCGGATGCGGCCGGCGTAGGGCAGGGCGATGTAGAGCAGCGGCCCAAGGGTGAAGAAGACGCCGTACGTCACCTTGCGGCCGATCCGGTCCGAGAGCGAGCTCCACCCGAACCGTCCGGCCATGTTGAACAGGCTCAGTACGCCCACGAACCCCGCGGCCGCGCTCGGCTTCACCATCCCCTTGAACATTTCCTGGATCATCGGCGATGCCTGCTCCAGGATGCCGATGCCCGCCGTCACGTTGAGGAAGAGCACCGTCCAGAGGAGATAGAACGGCGCCGCCCGGATCGCCTTGTCCACGTGGACGTGCCGGCGGGTGATGAGCCCGCGATCCGCCAGCGCCGGCTGCACCCAGCCCGCGGGACGCCAGCCCGGCGCCGGGATCCGGAAGAGGAATGCCCCGAACAGCATCGCGACGAGATACACGATCCCGAGCGTGATGAACGACTGGGCGACGCCGACCGAGGTCGCCGACTTGTAGTGATCGAGCAGCACCTGCGACAGCGGGCTCGCGATCAGCGCGCCGCCGCCGAAGCCCATGATGGCCATGCCCGTCGCCATCCCGCGACGGTCGGGGAACCACTTGATCAGCGTGGACACCGGCGTGATGTACCCGATCCCGAGCCCGCAGCCGCCGAGCACCCCGTAGCCGAGGTAGAGCAGCCAGATGTTGTGCCACCGGATCCCGATGGCGGAGAGGAAGAACCCGAGGCTCCAGCAGCAGGCGGCAACCACGCCGCTCTTGCGGGGGCCGACGTGCTCCATCCATCGTCCGAAGACCGCGGCGGAGAGCCCAAGAAACACGATGGCGAGGGTGAAGATCCAGGCCAGCTCGGTCTGCTTCCAGTCCCCGGCGGCCGGCGCGGTGATGCCGAGGACCTTGGTGAGCGGTAGCTTGAACACGCTGAAGGCGTAGGCCTGGCCGATACTGAGATGGATGGCGAGAGCGGCGGGAGGGACCAGCCAGCGATTGAACCCGGGCCCGGCGACGATCCGTTCCTTCGACAGTAGTCCCGCCATCGCGAGTCTCCTCGGTTAGATTGCCCTCGGGAAAGCCACTCAAGCTACCGATCACCCGAGCCTGAGGCCAGATCGAGCTCCATGATGCGCGCCGTCTCACTCGTCCTCACGCTGGCCAGCGGCGTCGCCTGCGCGTCGGCGCAAACCACCACCCGGGCGCCCGCCCCCGCGGCGGCGCCGGCGCCTGCCGCGGCGCCCGCTTCAGCCGCGGCCGATACCACGCCGCGGGGCGCGCCCCAGGCTCCCGATTGGCTCGTCGCCGACAGCGCCGCGCGGACGGTGACGCTCGCGCTTCGGGTCACCCCGGCACCGGACGACGGCGCGGCGCTGATCAACGGCCACCGCGGCGGCGACCTCCAGATCGTCGTGCCCCTCGGCTGGACCGTGCAGTGGGACTGGCAGTCGGCCGACTCCACCGCGCCGCACAGCCTGGTGGTCATGGCCGAGCGCGAGAAGCTTCCCACCGAGGGTGGTCGCGCCGCATTCACGAATGCGATGACGCGCATGCTCACCGACGGTCTCCGGCCAGGCCAGGGCGACCGCACCACCTTCACCGCCGATGAGGCGGGGTGGTACTGGATGCTCTGCGGCGTGCCGGGGCACGCGTTGGGGGGCGAGTATATCGGCCTCCGGGTGGACCCCGAGGCAACGACGGCCGGGGTCAAGCTCAAGGGCGGCTGAGCGCCCCGCTCTCACCCGGCTTTCCGCTCAGCAGTCGCTCGATCTCTGCTTCGAACTCCCGGATCAGCGCGGCGTGCTGCGCCCCCGTGGCCGGACCGTAAAACCCCGCGTGCACCCGTCGCACGCGGCCGTCCCGGCCGAGGAATACCGTCGTGGGGAACGCGGTGAATCCATGGAGCTGCGGCAGCGTCGCGCCTGCGGCATCGACGTCGTTGACCCCCGCGAGGAGAAGCGGAAAAGGAATGCCGAACTTGTCTCGGAAACGGCGGACCTGCCGGGCATCGACCGCGGTATCGCCGGTCACCTCGTAGGCCAGCCCGACGATCTCGAGGCCGCGCGCGTGATACTTCCGGTAGAGCCGCACCAGTGCGGGAGCCGAGTCGTGGCAGGTGGGGCACCAGGTCCCGAACACGTCGACCAGCACCACCTTTCCCGCGAAGCGCGGGTCGCGCTCCGTTACGACATGGCCGTCGAGGTCGGGAAAGGCAAAGCGGAAGGGTGCCGTGGTGTCTGCACCCGTGATCTCGGTAGGTCCCCGGAGGTGCGCGGCGCCCGTGCTCCGCAGCGCGATCCACGGCGTCTCGCTGTGCAGCCCCGCGTGGAACACCCCGCGGAGCGTATCGCCGTGCAGCGCGCCCGTGAGCAGGTAGACGAACGAGCCATCGAAGTGGGCCAGCGCGAAGCTGTCCCCTCGCACGGTTCCCGCGAAGTGCCCGTAGTCGCCGGTGTTGGAGATCAGCGTGCCTTCGAGCCCCCGAGTCCCGTTCCGCAACTCGAAGACGCGCGGGCTCGAGCCGAAATCGGAAAAAAAGGTCGCGTCCCATCGTCCCACGAGTGTGGCGGGGGCGCGGGTCACGGGCCAGCGGCCGCGGGACGCGCGAAACGGAATGACTCGCGGCCCGCGGTTGCCGACGTTGCGATAGCTGCCGCTGAGTGAATCACCGTGGAACGCGGCAGTAATGCTGGCCGCGTAGTCGGCGATTTCGAGCACCACGCTGTCTCCGCGGAGCCGCACGCTCGAGAGGGGGTGACACTCGCGGCCGTTGCACAGCCGTGCCGTCCAGTGACCGGCTCCGCGCCCGATCTCGAGCGTGAACGGCAGGGTGCCGCCCGCCAGGTCCAGCACCGCGCGCCAGGACCCCACGGGCGACGGCGGGGCCAGGAGCATGAGCGCCGCCGCTGCCAACCCGAGTCGCATCACGGTACCTCGGCTGGAACGGCGGAGGCCGGCACGGTGCCGCCCGTATACCGCTCACCCGCAGGCACCGGCGCCGCGATCGTGTTGCCGCGCCAGGGTGCGGGACAGGGATAGGCGGTGCTGTAGGCGCAGAACGGATTGCGCGCGCGATTGAAATCCAGCCGATAATTCCCGCCGCCGAGCGGAACGATCGTCACGAAGCGTCCCGCGGGGTAGCTTCCGTGCGCGTTGGTGGCGTCCCGGAAGAAGATCTCGAGCTCCGACTCCTCCCCACCCGTGGTGGGCAGGCGGAGCACGCGGAGCCGGACCCGATCGCCCTGAATTGGCACGAGCACACTGCCGGCCTCCGCCGCCTCGACCTCGATTCCATCCAGGCCGAGCACGCGGACCCGGCCGGGCCGCTGGGGGGGCGCCAGCGGCCCGCTGAAGGCCAGGGACTGCTGGTAGCGGTAGAACTCGGGGTGGGCGTGCGGACGCGGCGACCCGAAGACGGTGAGCACCGCACGGCCGGCCGGGCCGTCGACCACCAGAGTGTACGCGCCCACCCGCACCCGCACACCGCGCGGGACCGCGCGCCGTCCGGTGGGACCGTCGAGCGTCACGGCCCCACCCCGCTGCGTGAGCCGGTGGCGGGGCACTCCGCCGAGCGGGATGTCGGCATCGGACGGGCCGAGCTCGATGCCGTCGCCGATGGGCTGTTGGGCGATGGCGGCGAGCGGTGAGACGGGCGAAGTGGCCAGCCATGCGGCATAATCGGCGCGCTCGCGGGCGAGCTGGGGCGGGAGCTGCGCGACGACGCGGCTCGCGGACAAGAGGGCAATCCAGAGCACGACTACGCGTCCCACGTGCGCCCCGCTCAGGATTTGGGGAGCGTCCCCACCAGGAGAATCGGCGAGGTCGGCTGAAGAGAGCCGGCTTCGGGCTCCACGGTGACAGCCGCGGCGCTGATCGAGCCGTCTGCCGGCAGCGGGACCGTCCCGACGCTGGCACGGCCGTCGGGTGCGGGCTTGAACGTGACCGACGGCACCGGCTTGCCGTCCTTGATGAACCAGAGCTGGTAGGCCTTTCCCTGGGCGACCGGTCTGAGCCGGTAGCCGTTGACGATGGCGCGATGCCGCTGCCGATCCCAGAAGAGCTGAATGCCCGGCTCGGGATCACCGCTGGCGGTGAGCTGCACCAGCTGTACGCCCGGCGCGAGGATCGCGTCCAGCGTCGCGTCCCGCGCGGCGAGCTGCTGCCCGGCGCTGGCGGCGATCTGTTTCGCCGCGGCGAGCTGGCGTGCAGTGGAGAGGACGGCCGCGCCAAGTCCCATCACGAGCAGGAGACTCGCGGCCAGCGCCACCCAGAGGCCGTACTCGCGTGCGCGGCCGCCGCTCGCACGTGGGGCGGACGCCTGCGGCGGCGCGCTCTGCACGCCGGCCCGGGCGAGCACCCGATCGCGCAGCGCGCGACCTGGAGCCGACTCGGGGCCGCCGAGGGCCAGGAGCGCCGCCACCTCGCGGTATTCGCTCACCTCGTCGCGCGCCTCCGCCGACGTGGCAAGGTAGGCCTCGAACCGCGCCGCCTCGTCCCGCGACAGCGCGCCGAGGGCGTAGGCGGCGGCGAGGTCCCGGGGCGAGTCCTGATCCGGGCGCGTCATTGGCCACGCTCGAAGTAGAAGGGGCGCAGGCACTCGCGCAGCTTCTGCATGCCGAGGCGCACGCGTGTCTTCACCGTGCCAAGCGGCTCCTGCAGCCGCTCGGCGATCTCGGACTGCGAAAGCCCTTCGAAGTAGGCGAGCTCGATCGCCTCCCGTTGCGGCGCGCTCAGCGAGGCCAGCGCCTGCCGCACCTCGCGTCGCCGCTCGGCATGCTCGAGGGCGCCGGCCGGGTCCGGCCGGAAATCACCCATGGCGGGGGAATGCTCGGGCCGATCGGCCGCTGCGCTGGCTGTGATGCGGTCGCGGCGGGTCCGCGCGCGGACCAGGTCCAGCGCCCGGCTCCGCGCGATCATGGTGAGCCAACCGGCCACCGAGCCACGCCCCGCATCGAACCGGGGCGCGTCGCGCCAGGCCTGGGCGAACGCATCCGCCACGACTTCCTCGGCGTCCGCCGCCTGTCCCACGATCCGGTACGCCACCGCGTAGAGCACCGCGCCGTAGCGGTCGTAGAGCGGACCGATCGCGCGCTGGTCGCCCGCGGCCGCGCGGGCAACTAGCGCGAAGTCGGCGGCGGAAACTGAGTGCGGCGCCCCGTCAGACATGCTGCATCAGTTGAGCAGGCTCCGCGGCGGCAGTAGCAGGACCCGGAACTCAGAGAGTCTACACGCCACCGTCGGACCTTCACAAGCCGGCGCGAGCACGGCCATACCATGGCCCACGCCGGTGGCTGCGCATCACACCGTATACGCCGGGGACTCGGTGCCGGATTGATCTCGCGGCGGCGACGCATCCAACGAATGCGTCGTCGGCGTAGAGAGAGCGTCCAGCGAGGTGCGGCTGGCACACGACGTGCGTTGGCGCGAGCAGGCGTCGCCGGCTATTCGGCGGCAGGGGGTGCAGGTATGGTCTACTGCTCTACTGACCTCTGCCGTCGGGTAGTCGGCGACGCGCGTCTTCGATCACCGTCTACCACGACCAGAAGCGTGCGGGCGAGAACGCGTCAATGTCCTCGACGGTGGACTCACCCGCCAGCAGCTGCCGCACGACCAGCCCGGTGATCCCGGCCAGCAGGATGCCGTTTCGCCCGTGGCCCGTGGCATACCAGAGTCCCGCGAGCCGAGGCTCCGCGCCGATGATCGGAAGTCCGTCGGCGCTCACCGGTCTGAGCCCGGCCCAGGTGCGCTTGACCGCGGCCGTGGTGAGCGTGGGGCAGAGCGCCGTCACCCCGGCGAAGATGCGCGCGAGACCCGCGGGCGTCGTCTCCGGGTGGAAGCCCGCATACTCCATCGTCGACCCGGTGATGGCCTCGTCGTTCCGCGCCAGCATGTAGGAGCCGTGCCCGTACACGATGGCCCGCGCCGCGCCGTCCGGCCACGGGAACGCCGCCATCTGTCCCCGCACCGGAGCCACCGCCAGCGGCCGCGGCACCCCCTCCACCGCTCCCGACCATGCGCCCGCGGCCAGGATCACTTCGCCCGCCGAGTAGCGGCCGTCCCGCCCGACGGCGCCGACGACCCGGTCGCCGCGCTGGTCGATGCTCGTGATGGTGTCGCGGATCAGCGTCGCCCCGAGGCGCTCGGCGTCGGCGCGCAGCGCGGAGACCAGCTTTCCGGGGTCGAGCGCGCCCTCGCGCGCGGCCCACAGCGCACCCGCCGCGGGACCGAGCCAGGGCCAGCGCGCCCTGACCTCGTCGGCGTCGAGCCAGTCGGAGAGGTGGCCGTGCTGGCGCTGCCAGGCGCAGCGTGAGCGGAGCTCTGCCGCCTCCGCCTCGTCCGCCGCGACCCAGGCGATCCCGTCCCGCCACAGGCCGATGTCCGTTCCCGTCGTCTCCCGGAGCGCTTCGCCGAGCGGCGTGTACAGCTCGCGGCCCGCCAGCCCCAGCTCGAGGAGCGGGTCGTCCTCGCCGGCCTCGATCTGGGGCGCGAGCATGCCGGCGGCGGCCTGCCAGGCCTGGCCGGTCTCGCCGCCGCGCTCGAGCACCAGCACCTGGCGTCCCGCCATGGCGAGTTCCCGTGCGCAGGCGGCCCCCACCGGACCGCCGCCCACGACGATGACATCGTAGGTCGCCGTCACCTATATTTCCCTGAAACTTTCTGAAACGTGCGGGCGTACGTGCTGCCGACCCGCTTCGCGGAGGGAAACCATCATGTTCCGGAAACTGCTGGGCTTCGCGGTGTTCGCCGTCATCGCGGTGTTTCTGCTGAAACTCTTCTTCGGCCTCTTCGGGATGCTGATCGGGCTGCTGCTGACGGTCGCGTGGTTCGCGTTCATCGGCTTCCTGATCTATCTGGCGCTCAAGGTCATCGCTCCGGACACGGCGGCGCGCGTCCGGGAGATGATCGGCGGCCGGCCCGCGTAGCGCCCAATCACCCTCACGGGCGGTCGAGCGCTCCCAGCACGCCCCAGACCAGGAGCGGCAGGAGCAGCTCGTGATGTCCGGTCAGCATGTAGCCGGCGCCGCCGGCGCGGGTGGGACGCTGAACCACGTTGAGCCGCGGCCGGTAGTGCCGCTGCATGTCGAAATCGGCGGCCAGGAAATGCGTCGGGCGACCGGCGTCCAGGTTGCGTGCGATGGTGAGCGCCTTGAGGAACACTTCAGGCAGCACCACGGCGCTGCCGAGGTTGAGAACGGCGCCGCCCTGGTCGAGCGCGGCGAGTGATCCGGCGAGACGCCGGAAGTCCCGGTGGCTCGTGGCCCCGATGGCGGCGCCGTCGGCCGAGGGGTGCTGGTGAATGATCTCCGCGCCGATAGCGACGTGCACGGTCACGGGCACCTCGTACTCGCGCGCGGCCAGCAGCAGGGACGCATCGCGGCCCGGGAGCGTCTCTCGCTCCGCCAGCGCCCGGGCCAGCCCCTCGCCCATGCCCTGCTCGGCTCGGGCGGCGGCCCCGATCGCCGCATTCATTTCGGCCCCCGTCTCCTCGGCCATTCCGAAACTCCCGTCCGCCAGCCCACTTTCCACGTCTTCGCTGGTGCCGCCGAACGCCGCGAGCTCGAAGTCGTGGATCGCCGCGGCGCCATTGAGCGCCACATGGGTGACCACGCCGCGTGCGAGCAAGGTCCGAAGCAGCGGGCCGAGCCCGACCTTGACCACGTGGCCCCCCACCAGCAGAACGACCCCCCGGCGTGCCCGGGCGGCCGCGGCCACGCCGGCGACTACCGCGCGGAGGTCCCGCGCGGCAAGAATGTCCGGCAGGCTGTCCAGGAAGGCGGCGAAGGAACGGTCGAGTCCGGGCACACCGGCCAGCAGCGAGGGATCGACCTTGTTCCGCCGCGTCGCGACGGGGACGGTGGTGAGGCGCCGAAGGTCGGCCTCGCGGTAGCTCACCGCAGGACCATGTCCTTCAATCGGAGCGTGATGGTGCCGAAGGGAAACTTGCTGCGGATCTGTACGGGCAGCCTCCGCTCGTCGTCGGTGAGCCAGAGCCGGGTGTCCGAGCGCTTGGAGAACATTCCCTTGGTGTCGATCACCGGATGGAGCACCAGGCATGGCACCTCGCGGCCGTCGGGGAGCTCCATCTTCTCGCGCTTGACGACCTCGATCGTGACGGGATTCTTGTCCTTCCGGAAGTATCGGTCGTAGGTGTACTTCTTCCCCACCTCGAGCGGCGTGACGCGGATGAAATAGAAGAAGGCGGCATCGTCGAGGGGTGCCGCCGGGGCCGCCCGAACGACCGTATCCTTCCCGTGCTCGCGGTAGAACCCCGAATCGGGGAAGATCTCGAACAGCCGGTGGCTCGGTTTGTCGTTCTCGACGAAGTCCTGCACGAACCGGCGGGAGACCATGTCCCGGGTTCCCGTGTACGACTCCAGCACATCGTCCAGCGAATAGAAGACCGTCCTGCCCTGAAGCCGGAAGCGGAAGCGGAACGACTCGGCGCCGCGCACCGTGTCGAGCCCGGCCACTTCCAGCGTGCCGGAACCCAGAGACAGCATGCCCAGCTTGGCCGAGTAGGTGAGCGTCTCGCCGACGGCCCACGGGTAGTGAGGGACGGGTGGTGGCTGGGTCGCGCCCTGGAAGAGGGACAGCGCCAAGAGCAGCGAATTCACGGCGCGGCACCCGCCTCCAGTTCGCGCCGCGCGGTGGTCTCGGGCGGCAGGGGAGGCACCGGCGCGTCCCGCAGAGCGCGTCGCGCCCGCCAGAGCGCTCCCGCGACCGCGCCGGCGCCGGCGCGCGAGGCCCGGCTCCGGAGGTCGTACCGTTCCACCGAGGCGACGGTCTCGACGCGGCGAGCGTAGCGGCCCGCGCGCCAGTAGAGCTCGGCGTTGGCCGCCCAGCCATCGGTGACGAGCAGCCGGTCGGCCTGGCTCCGGAGCGCGTTCCGTAGCGCCACCAGCCGGATGGCGGCGAATCCGGACACCAGGTCGCGGACGCCGGGCACAGTGACCACACCGCGGAGGAGGAGGGGTGCGTAGCGGCGCGTGAGCCGCACGGACAGTGACGAACCCCCGGCGACGCGCCCTTCGGCGACGACGAGGTCGGCGCCGCTCTCGATCCGGCGGACGAGATCGGGAATGAGCTGCGCGTTATGGGTAAAGTCGGCGTGCATCAGGATCGCCGTGTCGCGCTTGGGGCGATCGGTGCGCTCCACCGCCGTCCGGAGCAGTTCCTCGACCGAGCGTCCGTAGCCCTGCCGCTCGGCGCGCCGGATGACGGTGAGCGGCAGCACCCGGGTGTAGCGCTCGAGTACCTCGCTCGTGCTGTCCGTGCTGCCGTCGTCCAGCACCAGCAGTTGATATTCCCGCGGAAACGCGGCGAACACCTGCCGGATCTTCCACAGCAGGAGCCCCACCGTGGGAGCCTCGTTGTGACTCGGTATGCAAACGTAAATCATGATCCGTCAAAGGAATGGGCGCACGAACGATACACCGACCGGACCGCGGCTGCCATCCGTGCCGCCGTGAACTCCTGGACCGCGAGCGAGGCCCGAGCCACCACCGAGCGTGCCAGCCCGGGCTCGGACAGCAACCGGGCCACCGCACCGGCGAGGGCGTCGGGATTCTCTGGTGGGGCGAGCACGCCGGCACCGTCCTGCAGCATCTCCGGGAGCCCGCCCGCGGCGGTAGACGCAACCGGGATGCCAAGCACCATCGCCTCGAGCACCGAGGTGCCGAGCCCCTCCTCGCGCGAACTCATGGTGAAAAGATCCGCATCGGCCACGAGGCGGGCGGGCTCGTCGAGGTGCCCGATGAGATGCACGCGGTGCGAGAGGTCGAGCTCGCGGGCAAGGCGCTCGAGCGCCGAGCGCATCGGACCCTCGCCGGCGACGACCCAGTGGAGTGACGGGTACGCGTGGGCCAGGCGCGCGGCGGCTCGGATCAGCGTCGCATGGTCCTTGTTCGATTCCAGCGCGCCCACGCTGGCAGCGATCGTCACGTCGGGGGCGAGGCCCAGCCGCGCGCGGACGCCGAGGCGCTCGGTGCCGCGGATCTCCTCGGGCGAGATTCCCGAGTGGACGACGGTGACGCGCGCCGCGCGGACTCCACCGGCCACGACCACATCGGCCACGGCCCGGGACACGGCGATGACACGCGCGGCCCTGGTCCAGAATCCCCGGCGCCGGAGGGGGAACTGGACTCGGCGGGTCACGATCAGCGGCCGCCCGGTGAGTCCGGCGCCGATGCCCGCCAGGGTGACCGCATGCCCGTCGTGCGCGTGCACCATCGCGGGCGGCTGCCGCAGCTCGGCCACCAGACCCGGCAGCACACGCGGGTCGAGGCCTGCGCTCCAGCGAACGGAGCGAACCGGCACCCCATCCCGTCGAAGGCGCGCCGCCAGCTCGCTCCCGCGACCCGTGACCACGACCTGCTCGACGTCGCCCAGCCGTGCGAGCTCGCGCGCCAGCAACCATACCTGACGCTGTCCGCCGCGCCACTCGCGTCCCGACGCAACGTGAACGACCCGCGTCCTCACGCCTCCCGCGCCACTCCCGCGAGCAGCGCCCGAAGCTCCGCGAGGCTGAACGGCTTGTGGAGATAGGGCCGGTCAATGCTCTCCAGGAAGGCGAGGGTGTCGCCCCGGACGGTGTCGCCGGTGCTGAAGACGAGCCGGTCGAGCATCGCCGGCTGCCGCCGCGCGAGCTCCTCGTAGAACTCGCGCCCTCCAAGCTCGGGCATGCGGAGGTCGGAGATCACCAAATCGAAGGTCTCGCGCTCCGTGAGCTCGAGGCCTTCACGCCCGTTGCTGGCCACGACGGGGGTGTGGCCCCACGCCTCCAGTGTGGCGCGCATGTAGTGCAGGATGTGAGGCTCGTCGTCGACGACGAGGACGCGAAGGCGTTTCGTTGGAGCCCCCGTCCCGGGCTCGGGCGGCGGGGCGGGGGGCCGGCTCGCAAGCGGGAGCTGCACGGTGAAGCTGGAGCCGCGTCCCTCCTCGGTGAACAGCATGATCCGGCCGCCGTGCTCCCGGAGGATGCCCTGGCTGATCGAAAGACCCAGGCCGGTCCCCTCGCCCTCGGGCTTGGTGGTGAAGAAGGGCTCGAACACCTGGGCCGCGACGGGCTCCGACATCCCGGGGCCGTCGTCGATGACGTCGATGGCCACACCGTCCAGCCATCGGCGCGCGCGCACCAGCACCCGGCCCGGCCGGCCGGTGCTCGCGATGGCCTGCGCGGCGTTGTTGATCAGGTTGACGAACACCTGCTGGATCTGATTGGGATCGATGTCGGGCGCCGGAAGGTCGGGCTCGATCTCGATCCGGGCCTCGACGCGGTGGGCCATGAGCTGGTTCCTGAGCAGCACGAACGTGGCGTCGAGCAGCGGACGCAGCGGCGTGGGGCGGCGCTGATGCTCCTGCTTGCGCGCGAAGCCGAGGAGATTCTTGACGATGTTCGACGCCCGCTCGGCCTCCTCCTGAATCACTGTGAGCGGCTCCCGGAGCGCCGGCGGCACGTTCGGCACCTCCTTCAGGAAGTCGGCGAAGCCGACTACGGAGGCCAGCGGATTGTTCAGGTCGTGCGCGATGCCGGCGATGAGCTGGCCGATGGCGGAGAGCTTTTCCGATTGGATGAGCTGGTCTTGCAATCGCCGCCGCTCCGTCTGATCATCGAAGAGGAGCACGAGCGCCGAGCGGTCGGTGCTGGTACTGGGGACGGCGGTGACCGCGTAGGTGCGCTCGCCCGTGCGCAGGTCGACCTCGCGGCCCGCTCCTTGCTGCTCCAACGCGCGCTGCAACTCCCCCGACCATTCGGGTGGAATAAAGGCCTGCCAGGGGCGGCCGATCAGGCTCGCCGGAGGGGCATTCACCAGGTCGGCAAAGGCGCGGTTGGCACGCCGGATTCGCCCGCCGCGGTCCACGATGCAAAGCGCCGGGGAGATGGCATCCACGACTTCCTGCCAGGAGCGCCGGCCATCGTCGTGGAGGTCCACCAGGCGGGCGCTCTCGAGCGCGATGCTGGCCTGACTCACCAGCCCCTCGAGCAACCGGAGCGCGGAGGGCCCGAAGCGGCCGGGTTCGCCGCCGATCGCCATGGCTCCGGTGACCCGGCCCCGCGCGACGAACGGCGCGAGCAGCCAGGAGCCGCCGCCATCCACCTGAGGCGGCAGCTCGCCGGCCTCGACCAGCGGCGTCAGCCCGTCGGCCAGCACCAGCGGGCCGCGTTGCTCCACCAACTGCAGCAGCGGCCGGCGATCGGGTCGCCCGGTGGGCCAGGCGTGCACGACGTCCCGGGCCTCGGCGTCAGGATGAAACAGCGCCAGGGCAATTTCGGTGGGCGAGAGACTCTCGCGGATGTGCCGCATCAGCAGGTCGATGACGGACGCGCGCCGCAGGGTCCCGGCGAGCTCCTGGCCGAAGGCCGTCACCCGGCGGAGTAGCGCGAGATCATCGGCCGAGGCCGTTGCGGCGAGATTGGAAGGAGGAATGACCATGATCCGGGCGAATACGCGCGGCCGCCTGACCCCGGCGGACCTGCAGCTGGTGGTCCTGCTACTGAGCCGAGGCTCCGCGCATCGGCGGGCCTATATCGAACGGCGGCTGGCGACGGAAGGGCCGGATCCGCTGCTGGATGCGCCCGAGCTCCTCGAGCGGCTCCTGACGGTGCGGACCATGCTGGTGCCGTCGGAGGCGCTGTTCTTCTACGTCGTGGTGCGCCACGCGCTGCTGGGCGCCCGGCTCGACGACCGCGAGCTGGCCGATTACATGGCGGCACTGCTGCTCGATTTCGGGCAGCGAGATCGGGCCTGGCGAATCGACTGGCACGACGATCAGCGGCACCGCTACCTGGTAGACATCCTGGCGGATCTGGAGGCGAGTCAGGGCGAGCGGCGCTTCCGGGTGATGATGCACCTGGGCAACTACGCGCTCTGGCTCGCCGGTCTCTTTCCCGATTATATCGCGGCCCGCCACCTCCGCAAAGGCGGGCCCGACGTCACCTACTACGATACTCTCGGCCGCCGTGGCTTCGGCATGGCGTCGGATCACGCGCTGGCCGGCGAATACGGCCTGGTGGCGGTGCTCCGGACGGCGGCCGAGCGGTTCCCCTCGGTGCGCGGCGCACTCAACGGCGTGAGTGATCGGCTGCTCTTTCCGTCGCACTCGACTCCCGATCGGATTCTGCGGGATCTCGGGGCCATGTAGGCATCGCCGCCTGGACCAGCGCCCGGAACAGCCCGCGTTCCGGCGCCACCCGGTCGGCGTGCATCTCCTCGGGATGCCACTGCACGCCCAGCAGCCAGGGCGCACCCGGGGGCGACTCCACCGCCTCGACCAGCCCATCTTCGCTCCACCCGGACGCCACCAGCCCCTTCCCCAGCCGCTCGACCGCCTGATGGTGAAAGGAATTGACGTCGAGCTCCGTGGCACCGAGCGCGGCCGCGACCCGGCTGCCCGGCTCGAGACGCACGGCGTGGCTCCGGGTCTCGCGCGCCGCGACCGGGTCGTGCGCGATCGGGCCCGGACGCTCGGAAGGCAGGTCCTGATACAGGCTCCCCCCCAGCGCCACGTTGACGAGCTGAATGCCGCGGCAGATCCCCAGGATCGGCAGCTCGCGCTGGCGTGCGGCGGCAAAGAGGGCGAGCTCGAAGAGATCCCGCTCGCGGCTCGGCGGATGCAGGTGCGGGGACGGCTCGGCGCCATACCACGCCGGGTGGATGTCTTCGCCCCCGGTGAGGAGCAGGGCATCGAGCCCGTCCAGCGCGCGGGCGGCGTACGCCGGCCCGACGAGGGGCGAAAGTATGATCGGCACGCCGCCCGCGGCCAGCACCGAGCGCGTGTACGCGGCGTTGACCCCGGTCCGCTCGGCGGCGTCCCAGAGGCGCACCACCCCACCTATCGCGATCCGGGGCGCACTCACGGGAGCACCGAGTCGGGGAAGAACGGGCAGCGCGGGTCCTCGATGCGGGACGGATCGAGCTGGATGCCGATGAGCGGCAGGCTCGAGTCCCCGACCGCGACGGTGCCGATCTCGGGCGCACCCTCGACAGGCAGCCCCTCGAACAGCATGACCCCACGCGCCTTCTCGGCGGTATCCAGCACGAGCACGCCGTAGGCGGGCCGGATGGACGGCGGGATCGTCCCCTCGACGCCGATTACCAGGAGCGAATCCGACCGGCCGACGATCGAGGGGAGCGCCGGTCCGGCCACGACCCGGGTGACCAGACGCTCGGGCAGGACCCGGGGCGGGGTGCTCAGTGTCTGGCGGGGAACGCTGAACTGCGTGAGGAGCGCGGTCGGTCCGGCCAGGGCCGCGAGGCCGCATGCCGCAGTCCCGCTCCGCGCCGGCTTGCCGCAGGCCAAGAGAAGGAGCAGGACGGGGAGGAGCCGCGAAGTGAGCATGGGCGGAAGATAACTCGCGCCGGGGTGAGCGCGCTCACATCGACCGCGCGGCCGCCGTCCTATGCATGCAGGCGCGTCACGAAGGAGCATGGACATGGCACGCACGATTACCGCCCCACCCGCCGAGACCCTCCACAGACTGCTTCACCCGCTCACCGGCGCCGCCAACGACTACGACGCGCTGCTCGAGCTGATCGGCGATGCCCGCCTAATCCTCCTCGGCGAGGCGAGCCACGGCACCCACGAGTTTTACCGCGAACGGGCGCGGATCACCCGCCGCCTCATCGAGGAGCGGGGCTTTACCGTCGTGGCCGTGGAGGCGGACTGGCCGGACGCCTATCGGGTCAATCGATGGGTGCGCGGCGCGGACGCGGACGGATCGCCGCTCGAGGCGCTCGACGGCTTCAGCCGGTTTCCGCGATGGATGTGGCGCAACCGCGACGTACTGGAGTTCGTGACAACCCTGCGGGAGCACAACGACACCGTCGCCCCGCCGGCGAAGCAGGTGGGCTTCTACGGACTCGACCTGTACTCCCTCTTCACCTCCATCGAAGCGGTGCTGCATTACCTGGACGAGGTGGACCCGGAGGCCGCGACGCGCGCCCGCTACCGCTACGGTTGCTTCGAACACTACGGCGAGGACACGCAGGCGTACGGATACGCCGCCGGCTTCGGAATCACGCCGTCCTGCGAGGACCAGGCCGTGCAGCAACTCCTCGAGCTCCAGCGCCGAGCCGTGGATCTCTCGCGGCGCGACGGCCGGATCCCGGAAGACGAGTTCTTCTACGCCGAACAGAATGCCCGGCTCGTGGCCAACGCCGAGGAGTATTACCGGACCATGTTCCGCGGGCACATCTCGTCCTGGAACCTGCGCGACCGGCACATGGCAGAGACGCTCGAGGCACTGCTGGCGCACTTCGATCGGCGCGGCGGTCGAACCAAGGTCGTCGTGTGGGAGCACAACTCCCACATCGGTGACGCGCGGGCGACCGCCATGGGCGAGGAGGGCGAGTGGAACGTCGGCCAGCTCGTGCGCGAACGTCACGGACAGGACGCCGTGCTGGTAGGCTTCAGCACCTACGCGGGAACGGTGACGGCGGCATCGGACTGGGACGCACCGGCCGAGCGGAAGCATGTCCGGCCCGGGCTCCCGGGCAGCTATGAGGCGCTGTTCCACACGCTGGGCGTGCCGGACTTCCTGCTCCCGATCCGTGGCAGCGAGGGCGCGGCGGAGGCGCTGGCGCCGCCCCGGCTGCAGCGCGCGATCGGCGTGGTCTACCGGCCGGGCACCGAGCGCCAGAGCCATTACTTCACGGCCCGTGTGACGGAGCAGTTCGACGCCGTGCTGCACTTCGACGAGACCACGGCGGTCGAGCCGCTCGACCTGACACAGGGCTGGCAGGCGGGGGAGCCGCCGGAGACCTATCCGACCGGCATCTGATCCGGAGGCCCGAGCCGCTCGATGGCCCGCCGGAGATTGACGCGGGCGGGCTGCTCGTAGCGCTCCCGGAACCAGGACGTTCCGTACAGCGGGTCTCTGGCCAGGAACGTCCGCAGCACGCGCCGACGGCCCTCCCGGTAGGCCGCTTCGGGCACCGGCGCGTACTCGGCGCGGATTCCGCGCTCGTACTCGGCGAACTCCGCGGGTGCTCGCCCGAGGATGGAGAGGTCGATATCGCAGAGCAGCCGGCCGGCGGGATCAGCGGGTGGTGCGCCGTGACGAGTCAGCAGGATCAGACGGGCGATTTCCTCGATCGCGGCGGGCGCCACGTCGTGGCGCGCCAGCGCGCCCCGCGCCCAGTCGGCACTGCGCTCCTCGTTGTCGGCCGCGAGCGGCTCGTAGACCGCGTCGTGAAACCAGAGCGCCGCCTCGACCAGGTCGTGCCCCGGTGGCGCGGCCGGCGACTCGTCCAGCCGGGCGAGGCAATCGAGCAGGTGCGACGTGCCGTGATACCGCCGCGCGGGCGCGGCCCAGGCGTCGAGGAGCGCGGCTGCCTCTGTTGTGGCATCGCCGCGGGCGCCGAGCCGGCGGAGCAGCGAGCCGAAGCGACCCCGCAGTCCCTTCACCCCTGAAGAAACCAGCTCGCGAGCGGCCGCCGCAGTGCCGGCGAGGCCGCGGCGCGTGCCAGTGCGCCGAGCGTCCAGGCACGGGGGCGCGGCCGGGCGAGCCAGCGCGCGAGCCGGTCGTGGCGCCGCTTGGTCCGGAGCCAGCGAGCGGTCTTGGGCGCGGGCGCGCGGGGCTCGAGGATGGCCCGGGCCACCTCCTCGCCGGTCACGAGCGCCGCATAGATCCCTTCGGCCGTGAGCGAGGAGACCATTCCAGCCGCGTCTCCTACGAGATGCACGTCGCCCGGAAAATGGCAGCCATGATAGACCACCTCGAGGGTGGCGCCCTCGAAGGGGACGCCGTCGCGCGCGACGCCGAGCCGCTCCAGCCGGCCGTTCAGGTAGCGCCGGAGGAACGACGGGGGCACGAGGTGCTTCGGGGCCACGGCGCCAAGCGAGGTGTAGCGGGCGTGCGGAAACACCCAGAAGTAGCCGTTGGCCAGCGGGTCCGGGTCGCATTCGATTCGGAGGGGCTCCAGCCGGAGCTCCGGCACGTTGTATTCAGCGGCGAAATACTCGCGGGGAGACGGGAGACCCAGCGCACGGCGCACGGCGGAATCGGCGCCATCCGCGCCGATCAGGTGCCGCCAGCGGATCGGACGGCCGCCGGCGACAGCGGTCCGGGCGGCCAGATCGATGCCGGCGGCGGGGGTGCCGGAACACACTGTGGCGCCGGCGGACCGCGCCCATTCGAGCTGATGCCGGCCCAGGGTCCGGCGCGCGATAGTGTGGACCACGGTCGTGTCGACATCGAGCGCCACGGCCTCTCCGCCGGCAAAGGCGACGTGCCCGATGCTCGCCAGTGCGGCTGCAGCCGGGAGGCCAAGAGGCTCGAGCTCGCGCATGGTTTTGCGTGTGAGCCCGCCGGCGCAGGTCTTCGGGCCGATCTCCGCGCGCTTCTCGAGTACCAGGACCTCGCGCCCGGCCTCCGCCAGGACTTGCGCGGCCCGGAGCCCGGCCGGGCCGCCGCCCACGATCAGGTGCTCAACGCTTTCCACGCCTCGTCATTCCGGATGCGGGCGGCCGCGTCGGCCCGGGCCGCGGTAGGCGGATTGGCGGCGACGCCCCACCGGCGGAGGAAGCTCCGGCCTTTCCGATAGAGATCGGACGTGACGTGCCCGGCGGGGAGGCTTCGGGTTCGGGGCAGCAGGAAGAAGTGCACGTGCCGCACCCGCTCGCCCCAGCACGCGACGTAGACGCGCTCGGGCTGGACGGCGCGCTCCACGGCGGCCACCGCGGCGCGGAGGATCGGCCCCAGCGACCCCGCTTCCGCCGGCGTCAGTTCCGAGAGGGTTTCGCAGTGCCGCCGCGCCTTGACGATGAGCTCGCCCGGGTCGGTCCACGGGCCGGCGTGGTGGGCCACGATCCACCATTGGTTCTCGAATATCGAGCCGCCGGGGACCACGATCCGCCCGGCGACCTCGGCACATACGCTGCAGCGCTCCGCCGCCATTCGTTCTCCCGCCCGAGTGCCTCGTTGTCCGCACCAGCACACAGTGCCTGAGCCAGCCGTCCTTGTCAAACCTGACCGCGCCAACCGCGCGCGCGGGAATCTGCACTCGCTTGACGCCTACCGGCGGGGGTCCTACCATTCGCTTTCCCGAATGCTTCGGCCGCCGACCGGCAGCCGGCCCGCGCCTCCGGCGATCGGGCGCTTCCCGAGGTGCCATCCATGTCCAAGACTGCGCGGCCGTGCTGGACGAGCTGAAGGCACGACTGGACCAGCTCCTGCACAGCGCCCCCGGCGACGTCCGCGCCTATGCCGCCGGGCTGAAGGAGGCGCTGCTCGAGGCGCGCGTCGGCATCGGGCGCATGCGGGACGCGCTCCTGGAGAGCGAACGTGAGCTCGCGGCGGAGCGCAGGCAGCTCGAGGACGCGGAGCGCCGCGGCCGCCTGGCCGCGGCGGTGCCGGATCCGGAAACGGTGCGCGTGGCCGAGCGCTTTGCGGCGCGGCACCGCGAACGTGTGGGAGTGCTGGAGCGGAAGATCGTGGTGCAGCGCGACGAGCTCGCCCTGGCCGAGCGCGAGCTCACGGACATGACCGACGAGGCCCGGCGCGCCGCCGCCACCCACCCCTCGAGCTCGATTTCGGCCGCGTGGCGCGATCTCGAATCGGCCGGCGCCACGCGGCCGGGGCCCGACGAGCGCCTGGACGCCGAGGCCGAGCGGCAGCGGCGGGAGAGTGCGATCGAGGCGCAACTGGCGTATCTGAAGCGGAAGCTGGGAAGACAGCAGTGAGCGGCAAGAGGCAAACGGTGAGCGGTACGACGTTGAGCGGAGAGGTGCGGGCTCCGGACATGCCGCATCATCGAGCGAGGGGTGCCGTGCCCAGAATCGCGAGTGGACGGATCGTCGCGTCACTGCTCACCGCCTACCTCCTACCGCTCAGCGCTTCCCGCCCACCGTTGTTTGCCCAGCAGCCGATCACTCCGCCCTCCCACTTCCTCAAGCTCGCCCATACCTACAGCATCGTGGCATTCGACTCGGCGAGCGGGGATCTCGGGGTGGCGGTGGAGTCCAAGTTCCCCAACGTGGGCGGGATCGTGCCCTGGGCGGAGTCCGGGGTGGGGGCGGTGGCGACGCAAAGCCTGGGGAATACGGCCTACGGCGAGCGCGGGCTCGAGCTGATGAAGCTTGGCGCTACAGCGGAGGAGGCGCTCCGGATCGTGATGCGGACGGATACGATGCTGCAGGACCGGCAGGTGGGCATGGTGGACGCGCGGGGCAACGCGGCCAGCTTCACCGGCCGTTCGACCTTCGATTGGGCCGGCGGGCGCACGGGCGCGCTATCAGGCCGCGGAAACGTCCCCGGTGGCAAGGGCGAGGTCATCGTGGGCCGCGGCTTCTCGGCGCAGGCCAACATCATGGTCTCGGACCAGACGGTGAAGAACCTGGCGGAGACGTTCGAGCGAAGCCGGGGGAGCCTGGCGGACCGGCTGATGGCTGCGCTCCGGGCCGGGCAGGCGGGGGGTGGCGACAAGCGCGGAATGCAGAGCGCGGCGCTCCTCGTGGTGCGGAAACACGGCGGCTATCTGGGCGCGAACGACCGGTTCATCGACATCCGGGTCTATGATGCGAAGGATCCGATCGCCGAGCTGGCACGACTCCTCGCGCTCCACAAGCTGCACTTCTTTGCCAGCGAGCCGCAGGACCTCGTGCCGATCACGCCGGCGATCGTCCGGCAGCTCGAGCCGATCCTGCTGGCCGAGCCCGCCAACCAGCCGAAGAAGTGGCTGGCCCAGCCGCAGGGCTCGGCGACCCCGGCGTTCCTGGCGGCACTCAGGGACTTCATGTACTGGGAGAACTACGACGTGCGCGTCCGCATGGACGGGAAAATCGACCGCGTGGTGCTGCAAGACATCCTGAAAAAGCGAACGCCCTGAACCCCGAGGCATCCTCCGTGGCCACAGCCACTCCTGCCAGCCCCTCCGCCGTCGCTGCACGCGACACCAGCTTCTTCGGCCACCCGCGCGGGCTCTCGACTCTCTTCTTCACCGAGATGTGGGAGCGCTTCAGCTACTACGGCATGCGCGCGATCCTCATCCTGTTCATGACGGCACCGCTGACCGAGGGCGGGTTGGAGTTCAACACCGCCAAGGCGGCGGCGATCTATGGCACCTACGTCGCCCTGGTGTACCTGACGGCGCTGCCGGGGGGATGGATCGCCGACCGGTTCATCGGCCAGCGCCGCTCGACGCTCTACGGCGGCATCATCATCATGCTGGGCCACGTGAGTCTGGCGATCCCCACCATGGCCACGTTCTACCTCGGTCTCGGGCTTGTGGTGGTCGGCACGGGGCTCCTCAAACCGAACGTGAGCACACTGGTCGGCGGGCTGTACGACGCGGACGACGAGCGGCGGGACGCGGGGTTCTCTCTCTACTACATGGGGATCAACCTGGGCGCCTTCCTCGCACCGCTCATCTGCGGCTGGCTGGCGCAGAGCGCGCAGTTCCGCTCGATCCTCGCCTCGGTCGGGGTCTCGCCGCGCAACTCCTGGCACTGGGGCTTCGCGATGGCGGCCGTGGGGATGCTCTTCGGCGTCGTGCAGTACCTGGCGGGCTGGAAATATCTCGGAGCCGCGGGCATGAACCCGGTAGTGCCCGAGAGCCCCGCGGCCGCGGCAAAGGAGCGGCGGGTGTTGCGCGGCGGGCTCCTCGCGACGGCGGCGCTGATCATCGCGCTCATCGTTGGCGGGGTCACAGGGGCGTTTGAGGTCACGGCGCAGGGCGTCGCCGACGGGATCGGCGTAGCGCTGCTGGTGATCGTCCTTGGGTTCTTCGGCTGGATGTTCACCGTGGCCAAGTGGACTCCGGAGGAGCGGAAGCGGCTGGTCGTGGTGCTGGTGCTGTTTCTGGCGGCGTCGGTGTTCTGGTCGGTGTTCGAGCAGGCCGGGTCGACGCTCAACCTGTTCGCCGCGCGGGGCACCCGGACCGAAGTGCTCGGCTTCAAGTTCCCGTCGAGCTGGTTCCAGTCGCTCAACTCGCTGTTCCTGATCATATTCGCGCCGGTGTTCGCGTGGATCTGGCTGCGGCTGGGCAAGCGCGACCCATCGAGTCCGACCAAGTTCACGCTCGGCCTCGTGTTCGTGGCGCTGGGTTTCGGGATCCTGGTCTTCGCGGCCCGGCAGGTGGAGCTGGGAGTCAAGGTGAGCCCGCTGTGGCTCACCGCCACCTATCTGCTGCACACGATCGGGGAACTGTGCCTCAGTCCCGTCGGCCTCAGCGCCATGACCCGGCTGGCGCCGGCGCGAATCGCGGCGATGACGATGGGGGTCTGGTTTCTGGCGACCTCGGTGGGGAACTATCTGGGAGGCCGGGTGGCGGGCTTCTACGGCTCCTTTTCGCTGCCCGACCTGTTCGGAGCCGTGACGCTGTACGCGCTGGCGGCGGCCCTGGTGCTCGCGTTGCTGATCAGGCCGATTCGACGGATGCTGGCGCGCTGAGCGCGTAGACGAGGACTTCCCCCACGTCGTCATCTTCGCCGGTGGCGACGGGCCGCATCCCGACGTTCTCCGCGACCCGGAGCGCGGGCGTATTCCACACCGGCGCGAGCGCGCGCACGAGGCGCACACCCGCCTGGTGGAACGCCCACTCGATCATGGCGCGCACCGCCTCGGTGGCGTACCCGTGGCCCTCGAACTGCGGATACATCGCGTAGCCGATCAGCACCGCGCCGTCGCCGTCCGGCGGCCCGCCGAAGGCCACGGAGCCCACCGCCCGTTCCGTCTCCCGCTCGACCATCAGCCAGTTCCACCACGGCGCCTCTTCGGGGCGGGCGCGCAGGCGCTCGCGCACCTCGGGCAGCGGATCGGCCATGTAGGGCGGGGGCGCCGCGGGACGGGGGAAGAGCGCGCCGGTGAGCTCGCGGAGCCGGCCGCCGGCGCCGGCCAGGAGCGCGTCGACCTCCTCGAGCGTGAGCGGCGCGAGGTCCAGGCGCTCGGTGGAGACCCGCATCTGCATCATGAGTCCGATCCTCCTTCCGGCAGCCGCCGCACCGAATGCGACGGTCCCGCCTTGAACACTCTGAACAGGTAGGCCAGCGAGGGCAGCAGGACCACGGCGCCCAGGCCGAGGGCGATCAGGATCAGCCGGAGCGTCGTTGCGGGCGCCGTGGCGCCCTGGATGGTCAGGTCGGGGGGGATCAGGTACGGGTACTGTGCGAGCGCCCACCCCCAGACAATGAGCGCTACCTGCGCGCCGACCGCTACCCGGGCCAGATGGTAGTGCCTCCACCAGAGCGCCGCCAGTACCGCGAGCGCGGCGGCTCCGGTAGCCAGGTGGAACGGGACCGCCCAGCCGGAGCCGAGCAGGCCGCTGCCCACGAGCGGTGCGTGCGCCGGCGCTAGCGAGAGCGCGCCGAACGCCGTCACGAAGACCGCGACCGCCGCCCAGAGCGCCCGTTTGCGGAAATCCTCGACCAGCTCGGGGTCGTCGGTCTCCAGGGTGAGGAACACCGCGGCCAGGAGCGCGAAGAGCGCCAGCGTGAGCAGCCCCACCGCAACGCTGAACCGGGTGAGCCACGGGTCCACGAACCGCTCGACGAACGAGCCGGTGGGCGGGAGCGGGCCCAGGCGGCCCGCCGCCACGGCCCCGATGCAGATGCCGAGCAGCAGCGGCGTCACGATGCTCGCGCCGGCGAAGATCCGGCCCCAGCGGCGCTGCACATGGTCCCGCTCGTTGTCGTAGGTGCGGAAGGTGAAGGCGGACCCGCGGAGCACGATTCCGACGAGCATCAACGAGAGCGGAATGTGCAGCAGGATGCCCACCCGGGCGAACACCGGCGGAAAGCAGGTGAAGGTGAGCACGATCGCCAGAATGAGCCAGACGTGATTGGCCTCCCAGATCGGCCCGATGGCGTGGCTGATCACTTCGCGCTGCCGGTCCTTCCGGGGTCCCGTGGCGAGGAGGTCCCACACGCCGCCGCCGAAATCGGCGCCCCCGAAGAGCACGTACGCCGTCAGGGCGAGCGCAAGAATCGCGGCCATGATGACCGGCAGGGTGAGCTCAGGCACGGGTGACGCTCGGCGGCGCGTAGGTCCGAGTCCACTCGCTGGGACGCGGACTCCGGATGATCTGGCGATAGAGCAGCCACACCACGATGATGCCCAGGAAGCAGTAGAGCAGCGAGAAGCCCAGAAACGGGACGATGAGGCCGGGCATCGGCGTCACGGCATTCGCCGTCCGGAGGATCCCGTAGACGACCCAGGGCTGCCGGCCGACCTCCGTGACCGTCCATCCCGCCTCGATGCAGATGAACCCGACCGGAGCCGCGAGGGCGAGCGCGCGAAGCAGCCAGACATTGGCGGAGAGATCCCGGCGGCGAATCGCCAGGAACCCGACCCAGAGGGCCAGCAACGCCAGCAGGCTCCCCAGACCCACCATGAGCTGAAACGCGGTGTGCACGATCGCCACGTTCGGCCAATCCGAACGGGGGAACTCCTCCAGGCCCGTCACCCGCGCGTTGAGGTCGTGGAACGCCAGCAGCGAGAGCCCGCCGGGGATCCTGAGGGCGTAGCGGGTTTCGCGCCGATCGAGGTCGGGAATGCCGCCGATCACCAGCGGGACGCGGCGCGCGGTCTCGAAGTGTGATTCCATGGCCGCGAGCTTGGCCGGCTGATTGACGGCCACGGCACGCGCGCTCACGTCGCCCGAGAGGGGCTGGAGGACGGCGGCGGGAGCGCCCACCAGGAGGGCCACGGCCAGCGCGCGGCGGTGGAACGCGTTCGTGCGGTCGAACAGGAGGAGGAACGCGTGGATCCCGGCCACCGCGAAGCCGGTGGCCGCGTAGGACGCGATCGTCATGTGCAGCGTCTGCTGAAACGCCATCGGGTTGAGCATGCCCGCGATCGGATCGACGTGCGTCAGGCGGCCGTGCACGAAGTCGAACCCGGTCGGTGCGTTCATCCAGGCGTTCGCGATCACGACGAACACGCCCGACGCCGCCCCGCTCACGGCCACCATGACGCCGGCAAGCAGGTGGGCGCGTGGTGGGATCCGGTCCCAGCCGTAGAGATAGACCCCGATGAAGATCCCTTCGAGGAAAAAGGCGAAGCCCTCGAGCGAGAACGGCATCCCGATCACCGGCCCGGCGAGCTCCATGAAGCGCGGCCACAGCAGGCCGAGCTCGAAGGAGAGCACGGTCCCCGAGACGGCGCCCACGGCAAAGAGGATGGCGGTTCCCTTGCCCCAGCGCTTGGCAAGATCCAGCGAGACGGGGTCGCCCGTCCGTCGGTAGCGCCACTCGGCCACCACCATGAGGAGCGGCATGCCGATGCCGGCCACGGCAAAGAGGATGTGGAAGTAGAGCGAGACGGCCATCTGACTGCGCGCGGCGAGAAGATCGGACATTCTGGCTTCCGTGCTCAGAGGGACATGGTGCCGCGCGTCACCGACCCGCTCGGACGCGAGCGCCAGCTTTGCGTTTCACCGCCGCGTGGGGCGAGGACGACAGTTGACCAGCAGAGAGCGGGATTGGGTGCTCACCGGCGTCGCGGCCACCGGGTTTCTGCTGCTGAGCTGGACCGCCCATCGCTACTGGGACGAATTCTTCTACCTCTATTCCAGCACGACGTTCACGCCGCGCGAGCTGATGCGGCTCGACGTGACCGCCGACCTCTTCCCGCAGGGATACTTTTCGGGGAAGATCGGCCACGTCGTGCTCCTCCGGATGGTCGCCGGGATCGTGGGCACCGGTCAAGGTGCGCTCCTCGTGCTCGAGGCACTGTACGCGCTGCTGATGCTCGCCACGGCGGCGGCGGCGCTGGGGGTGTACCGGGAGTTGCTGGACGAACCGGAGGCGCGCCGGGCGGCCCTGGTGCTGCTCTTTCTCCCCGTTACCCAGTACCTCTCGTACAAGCTGCTGTCGGAAGTGCCCTCGCTGCTGCTCGCCACGCTCGGAAGCTGGGCCTTTCTTCGCACCGTCAGGGCCCGCACCTGGCGGGGCGAGCGACTGCTCCTCGTGGCGACTACCCTGGGGCTCGGCGTGGGCATGCTCTGCCGGGCGACGGTGGTCCTGGGATTCGCGGGCCTCGTTCTTGGCCTCCTCGCGGCCGGCGACCCCCGGTTCCGTCCCCGGGAGGTACTTGGCCGAGCGACGCTGGTCGGCGCGGGGGCCTTGGCGCTGCACGCGGGCGTGCTCCACTACCTGGGCGGCTCCGAACTGCGGGTGCTCCTGCTCGCGGACGCCGTGGCCGCGAGCACGAAGCTGTTCGAACGGGCCACCGCGCTGGCGCTGTTCCTGGGCGCGTTCGCGGCGGTGGTCCCCTTCGCGATCGGTCGGCCGAGGCCTCCGATGCTGCGGCTGGCCTGGGTGTGGCTGGCCGCCACGATGCTGCCCAATCTCGTGGGGCACGAGCCTCGCTACTACGCGCCGGCGATTCTCCCCCTTGCCATCGTCGCCGCCACGGGACTCGGCCGGATCGTCGCGCGGGTGCCGGGGCGACGGCGGGCGCTGGCCTGGGGCGTGGGGCTGACCGCCCTGGCGCTGGTGGACCGGGCCGCGGTCATTCCGTTCATGCCCTCCGAGCTCGACCAGGCCAGTCTGGTCGATCTGGTCGGCCACCTGGCGGAGCAGCATCCATCCGCCACGATCATCGTCCCGTGGGCCTCGGATTACTCCTTCCTGCGGTCCGTCTTTCCGCACGCGCGAGTGCGGCTGGCCATGAGCGCCATGCCGAACTCCCGCTACACGGCGCAGGGCCGCTGGGGCGAGATGCCGCCCGGGGATCAGGCATGGGCCGGTCCCGCGCGCTACATCGGCGCGATGCCCGCCCTGGATCGCTCGTCCGGACCTTTGTACTACGTCGGCTGGACGTACAACCCGGTCATGCTGCGAGTGCGCGGGCTGCTGCGGGATGTCGGGGTGCACCTCCTGGACGACCCTCGGCGGATCGGCTGGCACGACCACCTCACCGGGAGCTGGATCTGGGCTGATCCCCGGCTCGCGCTTCAGTCGATCGGGGGTGAGGGCCAATATGAGGTCTTCCGGATCGTGCCGCGGCGTCAGTCTCCCGATCGCACCTCGATCACGTCCGCCTCCGCCACCACGAAGGCGCGGTCGCCCGCGCGCGGCTCGATCGTGGCCAGACCGGTGAAGCTGCCGAACGCGGGCAGGACGGCCATACGCTCGCTCAGGAGGAAGCAGGGCAGGCGCTCGCGCTGAAGCGCGGGACCAGACAGCACGAGCCCGGGGTGGATGTGCCCGGCGAGGGTATAGCCCTCGCCGGCGGCCGTCGGCTCATGCCGGAGGATGAAGGGCGGCACGAACGCGGGCGCATTGACGCAATTGATCCGAAGATCCTCAGGCGGGTCACCGGAGTGGCGATCGTGATTGCCCCGCACCAGCAGGATCTCCAGCTTCGGGTGCAGTCCGCGCCAGCGCCTGAGCTCGGCCCGCGTCCCCGCGGCCACACGGCCGGCGCGGGCGTGGAAGAGGTCGCCGAGGACGAGGAGCCGGCGCGCGCACGTGCGCTCGAGGGCCGCGTCCAGCCGCGCCAGGTCGGCGCTCGTGGTGCCGGCCGGGACGGGGATCCCCGCCGCCCGGAACGTGGCTGCCTTGCCCCCATGGAGGTCGGCGGCAATGAGCGCGGCGGCGCGCGGCCAGAACAGCGCGCGCTCGGGCAGCAGCAGGATTTCCTCGCCCGCGAGTCGAACCCGCGCATCCGTCACGAGCCGCTCCGGAAGCCGCGGCTGGGAGCGCGGGCGAAGCGGGCGGTGCCCGCGGCCTTTTCGAGGGGCGCCGCCATGCGCCGGATGCGGTCGGCCAGCTTTTCGGAGCTCACCTGCTCGCGCGCGCGGTCCACGAGCAGCCCGAAGGCGAGCGGCGTCGGCCGCTCGACCTCGACCACCGAGATCGTGCCGCTCGCAATCCGCTCGAGCGCCTGAGCGAGCCGGCTCTGTTCGAGCTGCCGCTCGAGCACCTCCCGGTGCGCCTGGAACAGCAGGAGATTGTCCGGGTCGTAGCGGGCAAACACGTCGTACAGCAGCTCACTCGACGCCTGCACCTGTTTGGCCGATTTATTGACGCCGGGGTAGCCCTGGAAAATGAGCCCCGCCACCCGCGCGATCTCGCGGAACTGCCGCCGAGCCAGCTCGGCCGCGTTGAGGCTGGCGGGAATGTCGTGCAGCAGGTGCGCGGGCGAGAGGAGCCCCGCCTCGATGGCCTCCTCGATCGGGGCGGCGTCCGCGGAGAGGAGCTCCAGGCCGTAGTCGTTCGCGGCGAGGGTGAACGAGATCGGGCCGAGCTGGGCGATGCGGTAGGCAAACAGCGCGGCGAGCCCTTCGTGCACCAGCCGTCCTTCGACCGGATAGAAGAACAGGTGGTGCCCCTCGCGCGTCCGCACCCGCTCGACCAGCAGCTCGTCCGCCGCCGGCAGGCGCGACCAGGCCGCCTGCAGCTCCAGGATCGGACGCACGGCCGCCATCTCGGGCCCGGTGTAGATCCCGCGCCGGGCTTCGTCGAGCTTGGCACGGACGCCGACGGCGAGCTGCGGCGAGATCGGCATCCGCACGCCGGACCAGTGGGGCACGACGGACGTGACCTTCGAGGACTTCCGGACGTAGGCGACCATGCCGCGCGCCCGGACGAACTGCAGTGTCCGTCCGGCAAAGGTGAAATGGTCGCCGGGGCGGAGCCGGGCGATGAAGTTCTCCTCGACGGCACCGAGCGTGCGGCCGCGGACGAACTGAACTTTCATGGAGGTTTCGCTCACGATCGTCCCGATCGAGAGCCGGTGCCGCATCGCCACCACGCGGCTGGTCACCACGTAGCGGCCGTCGGCCACCACCACCTTGCTGTACTCGGGGTAGGCGCGGAGCGCGTCGCCGCCTCGGGTGATGAAGTCGAGGACCCAGGCCCATTCGGCGCGGGTGAGGCCGCGGTAGGCCCAGGTCGTCCGCACCTCCGCGTAGAGCTCGTCGGGAAGGAAGCCGCCGCCGAGCGCTACGGTGACGGCGTGCTGCGCCAGCAGGTCGAGCGGCCGCTCCACCGGCCGGCGCGCCTCGATGCGTCCGGCCGCGAGCGCATCGCGCGCGGCGGCGACGTCCACCAGCTCAAGCGCGTTGGTAGGGACGCAGGTCAATCGGCTCACGGCGCCCGGCTGGTGGCCGCTCCGGCCCGCCCGCTGGACCAGCCGGCCCACGCTCTTGGGGCTGCCGATCTGGAGCACACGATCCACCGGCGTGAAATCGACGCCCAGATCGAGCGTGGAGGTGCAGACGACACAGCGGAGTCGGCCGTCGCGGAGACCGTCCTCCACCCACTCGCGGGTGGCGCGGTCGAGGGAGCCGTGATGGAGCGCCATGATGCCGGCCCAATCGGGCCGCGCCGCCAGCAGCGCCTGATACCAGATCTCCGCCGTCGCGCGGGTATTGGTGAAGACCAGCGCGCTGCGCCCCTCTTCGATCGAGCCTACCACCTCCGGCAGCAGCCGAAGCCCGATCTGTCCCGACCAGGGGAAGCGGTCCATCGTCTCCGGGATGAGCGCGTCCACCTCCAGCGCCTTGGGCACGAGGCCCCGCATGATGCGGCCGGGCCGGGGCGTTCCGTCCGCGGTCACGCCCAGCAGCGCGTCGCGCGCGACCTCGAGATTGCCCAGCGTGGCGGAGAGGCCCAGTGTGCGGAGGCCCGGGCGGATCCGCCGCAGCCGGGCGAGGGCAAGCTCGGTCTGCACGCCGCGCTTGGACGCGAGCAGCTCGTGCCACTCGTCCACGACCACCAGCTCGAGGTGCTCGAACAGGTCCTTCGCATCCTCGCGGGTGAGCAGGAGGGACAGGCTCTCCGGCGTGGTGACGAGCGCGGTCGGGAGGCGCTCGCGCTGCCGGGCACGCACCCGGGCCGGCGTGTCGCCAGTGCGCGATTCCACCGTCCAGGGCAACCCGAGATCTTCGACCGGCGCGCGGAGCGCGGCCTCGGTGTCACCGGCCAGGGCGCGGAGCGGCGTAACCCAGAGGACGCGGAGGGGCGGCGCCTCGAGCTTCCGGCGCGGTCTGGACGGGTAGTCCCGCAGCCATTCGAGTACCGGTCCCAACCACGCCGCATAGGTCTTGCCGGTGCCGGTGGCGGCGTGGATGAGCCCGCTCTCGCCGGCCAGGTACGCGCGCCAGACTTCCTCCTGGAACGGGAACGGCCTCCAGCCGTGCCGTTGGAACCACTCGCGCACGCATTCGAGCGGCTCGCGGTTGCCGCAGGACACTCGGTACCGGCGCGAGGGCGCCGGCCGTCCCGCGGCAGGTGCCGCGGCCCGCGTAGCGCGCTCGGCTCTCCGGCGCGCGGCGCGGGCGCGTCGAAGGTCAACCGCCAGCGCGCCGCCGCCGCGGGGAGGCGGCGCGTCCTCAGGGCTGTCCACGGTCCGAGATCGCGTGGATGTAGCGGCGCACCGAGTAGCGCACCGCCTGCTTCCCGTTCTCGAGGATGTTGCGGCCGAACCAGCCGCCATAGACGTGGTCGAACTCGAGCGGCTCGACCATCGCGCCGACGTGCTCCACCGCCCGGGCATTGAGCGGGATGTAATTGGGAAAGCTGTACATGAAGCCGGCCGTTCGGCGGTCCTCGCCCACCATGATGATGTCGCCGGTGAGCAGCGCGCCGCCTCCGTCCGCTCCGTCCGCCCAGTGGAGCACGGTCCCGCCCGCGAAATGCCCGCCGCAGCGAACGAGGGTCACACCCGGCGCGACCTCCCGCGTCTCGCCGTCCCAGAAGACGATCGCCCGATCATGGCGGACGACCCACTGCGCGTCATCGGCGTGCAGGTACACCGGTACGCCGCCGAGCGCTCGGCTCCACTCGACCATCGAGGCGTAGTAGTGGGGATGCGAGATGGCGATGCCGCGGACGCCGCCGATCGCCTGCAAGGCGGCGACGCTGGCATCGTCCACCAGGCTGATGCAGTCCCAGAGAAAGCCGCCTGACGACGTCCGCAGGTGGAGCGCGCGCTGCCCGATGGCGAACTTCGGCTCGGTGCCGATACCGACGAGCCCGGGACCCTCGGGGGCCAGCCGGTTGTGGTGGTCGCGGCGCAACTCATCGACCGTGGTCCAGCGCTGGCCCTGCCAGCCCACGTACTGCCGTTCCTCGGTACAGATGAGGCACTGGTCGGGAGGCAGCGCGGTGTCGGGGTACTGCGTGCCGCAGGTGGTGCAGAGATAGTTCGGCATGTCCGTAAACTAAGACGTCCCTGGCCCGGGCACGGCTCCGGCGGCCGGGCCGGCATCCAGCAGGCTTCGGACCTGCTCGAGGGTGTCCGCCTCCTCCGCGCGCTTGTCCACACGCCACCGCGCGATTCGGGGGAAGCGCACCGCGATGCCCGACTTGTGCCGGGTGGAGCGCTGAATGCCTTCGAACGCCAGCTCGAAGACGAGCTCCGGCTTGACGGTCCGCACCGGCCCGAATTTCTCGAGCGTGTGGCGGCGGACGAAGGCGTCCACCATGCGGATTTCCTCATCGCTGAGGCCGGAGTACGCCTTGGCGAACGGCACCAGCCGGTCGCCGTCCCACACGCCGAAGGTGTAGTCGGTGTAGAGCCCTGCTCGCCGGCCGCTGCCCGGCTGGGCGTACATCAGCACCGCGTCCACCGAGAGCGGGTCCACCTTCCACTTCCACCAGTCGCCCCGCCGGCGGCCCACGCCGTAGCTGCTGCTGCGACGCTTCAGCATCAGTCCCTCGGCGCCCATCTCCCGCGCCCGGGCCCGGGCGGCGACAATGCCCGTCCACTCGGCGGCCTCGACCGCGGGAGACAGCACGAGCCGTCCTCCGGACGAGGTGCCGGCGAGGAGCCGCGCGAGCCGCTCGCGGCGCTCGGCCAGCGGCCGGCCCCGCAGGTCCTGGGCCCCCTCCTCCAGCAGATCGTAGGCAACGAGCACCACCGGAACCTCGCGCAGAATTTTCCGGCTCACCGCCTTGCGACCGATCCGCCGCTGCAGCTCCGCGAAAGGAAGCGGCGACGCGCCGGACCACGGGAGCAGCTCGCCGTCGAGCACCGTTCCGTCGGGCAGCAGCGCGGCGGCCTCCTCGACCTCGGGGAACCGGCCACTCAGCAGCTCCTCGCCCCGGGACCAGAGAAACGTGCGTCCCGCGCGCCGGACGAGCTGCGAGCGGATACCGTCCCATTTCCATTCGGCCTGCCAGTCACCCGCCTCGCCCAGCGAGGCGGGCTCGCGCTCGAGCTGATAGGCGAGGTAGAAGGGATACGGGCGGCCGACGTCCGCGTCGCGGGTATCCGGCGCCAACAGCTGCTCGAAGAACTCCGGCGACGGCTCCCATGCGCCCATCAGACGATGGGTGATCGTACCCTCGTCCACCCCGCTCACCTCCGCCAGCGCGCGGACCACCAGCCGTGCCGACGCGCCCACCCGGAAGCTGCCGGTGATGAGCTTGGTCCAGACATAGCGCTCGCGCCGGCCGAGCTCGCGCCACGCCTGTAGCATTTCCAGCTTCTGCGCCGCCTCGTCCTGGCCGCGGAGCGGCAGCAGGCGCTGCTCCACCCACCAGGACAGCGGCTGGTCCCCGGATGCCGGATTCTCCGGAAGGAGGAGCGAGATCGTTTCGGCGAGGTCGCCGACCGCGGCGTAGCTCTCCTCGAACAGCCACTCGGGGACGCCGGCCTCCTCCGCGGCCCACGCGCGAAGCCGGCCGGTGCCGACCAGCCGCTTGGGCCGGCGGCCGCTCAGGAAGTGCACCGCCCACGCCGCGTCCCGCGGGGGTGCCGCCCGGAAGTAGGCCGCGAGAGCGGCGACCTTCTCGCTCGTGCTGGTGGTCTCGTCCAGCGCATCGTAGAGCCGGGCGAACGCCTTCATGAAGGCGGCGCCTCTTCGGCTTCCGCCGCCGCATCGTCGCGCTCGCCCTCGTAGCGGGTCTCGATCGCGAGCGCATCCATGCCGTGCTCGCGGAGCCAGCGCTCAAGCACGCCGGTGTAGCCGTGCGTCGCCCAGACCCGCTCCGCGCCCGTCTGGGCGATGGCCTCGAGCAGGTGCGGCCAGTCCACGTGGTCCGAGATGACGAAGCCCCGGTCCACCGCGCTTCGGCGGCGGGCGCCGCGGACCGCCATCCAGCCGGACGCGAGCGCGGTGGCCTGGGCACCGAAACGGCGCGCCCAGGCCGAGCCGTCCGTGGAGGGCGGCGCGACGACGATGGCGCGCTTCCACGTGGCGCGGTCGGATGCGGCGACGTGCGTGGTGGCCGGGAGCGGCACCCCCGCCTCGCGGTAGGCGGCGGTCATCCGCTCCACGGCGCCGTGGGTGAGGATTGGCCCGACGGCCGGGTCGAGGCCCGCGATCAGCCGCTGCGCCTTGCCCAGCGCGTAGCCGAACAGCAGCGTGGTCTTGCCGGCGAGCTGGTTCGCGCGCCACCAGGCGTGAATATCGGCGAGCACACCGCCGGCCGCCGGCCAGCGGTAGATCGGCAGCCCGAAGGTGCACTCGGTGATGAAAGTGTGGCAGCGCACCGGCTCGAACGGCGTGCAGGTGGGGTCGGGCTCGGTCTTGTAGTCGCCCGAGACGACCCAGATCTCCCCCTCGTGCTCGAGCCGCACCTGGGCCGAGCCGAGGATATGGCCGGCGGGATGGAGCGACACGCGGACGCCGCCCATGTCGACAGCCTCGCCGTACGGCACGCCGCGGATCCGAGCCGCCGGGTCGAGTCGCCGGCGCAGCACCTCGACCCCGGGCGCGGCGGCCAGGTAGGCGCCGCAACCCCAGGCCACGTGGTCCCGGTGGGCATGCGTGACGACGGCCCGATCCACCGCGGTCCAGGGATCGATGAAGAAGTCGCCGGCCTCACAGTAGAGGCCGTGATCGGTCCTGCGAAGGAGGTACGTCAGCAGGACGCCGCGCTCAGCGTGGCTCGAGCACGGCGCAGGCCACCCGGTCGCCGGAGTTGCCGCTGGGGTCGGTCCGCTCATCGTCGGGCCCCGCGTGGATGACGAGCGCGGCACCGCCCGGCGTGGCATCGGACGCCTGAAAGAGCGCCCGCGGCCCGGATGCGATGAGGTCGCGCGAGAGCGTGAGGCTCGTATCCACGGTGCCGTCGGGGCCGGCGTGAATGTTGGGCAGGTCGCCGAGGTGGGGACCTTCGGGGTTGAGCCGGCCGTGCTGCTTCCCCTCGGGATTGAAGTGCGCGCCAGCGGACTTGAAGTCCGGCGGGGTGCACACACCCACGGCGTGGAAGTGCAGCCCGTGCGGCCCGGGCGAGAGCTGCCCGGCGCTGAGGTCGAGTCGCAGCATCCCCGCGGTATCCGTAAGCGTGGCCACACCGGTGCGCGCGCCGGCCGCGTCGTGGAACGTGCCCGTGGCCAGGGTTTTCGGCACGGGGCCACCCGTACCCGGCGCGCGGGAGCAGGCGAAGGCGATCAGCACCAAGGCGAGCGCCGCGGCCGCGGCAGGCTGATGAATCATCGCTGAAAGGTTCCCATGAGTGTGGCGTCGGCCAGGACGTGGCCGGCCATCGCCTGATCGAGGTCGGGGCGCTTCACGCCCGGGGCCAGATTGAGGGTGCAGTCGAGCGCATACAGCCGGAAGAAATACCGATGGGGCCGCCCCCGCGGCGGACACGGGCCGCCGTAGCCGACGCTCGCCCAACCGTTGATGCCCTGGCGCGCCCCGGACGGGAGCTCCGGGGCTGGCGGCACCGCCGGGGCGAGCTCCACCGCGTCCGCCGGCAGATTGAAGAGCACCCAGTGCACCCACGTGCCGCGGGGCGCGTCGGGGTCATCGCAGACCAGGGCAAAGCTCCGGGTGTTCACCGGGATCTCGCTCCAGGCGAGCCCGGGCGAGCTGCCGCTGCCCTCGCAGGTATGTTCGGCGGGAACCGGCGTACCGTCCGCGAAGGCCGGACTGACGATTTTCATGCGGACCCCGCCTGCAACCAGAGCTGGATGGCCATGGCCACCATGAACAGCGCAAACATCCGCTGCAGGGTGACGCCGGGAATCGCCTGGGCCAAGCGCGCCCCCACCAGGGCGCCCCCCGTGAGTCCCACGGCGATCAGCAGTGAGGCGCGCACGTGCACGTGGCCGTTCTGCCAGTAGGTATAGGCCCCGAGCAGGCCCACGGGCAGCAGGAGCGCTCCCAGCGACGTGCCCAGCGCCAGCTTGACGGGAAATCGGGCCAGGTACATCAGCGCGGGCACGATGAGGAGCCCGCCGCCAATGCCGAACAAGCCCGACAGCACGCCGGCGGCGAGCCCGATACCGAGGAAGAGCAGCAGCATGCGCGAGACGCTCCGTGAAGGCGAGGGGTTTCGGAAAGGTAAGGCCGGTCGTAGCGCGGTGCTGTCGGCAGCGCTTGCGAAAGCGGCACGGTGCGTCTCTCTTACGCGGCGGTGTTCCCCCGGCCGACTTTGAGCGGAGCAGTGACGTGCGGCGCAGACGTGTGGACCTCGATGGCGAATGGGAATTTTTTCCGGACCCGGAGCAGCGGCTCGCGCCCGATTCGCTCGGCGGGGCCGGCCGGCCGATCCGGGTGCCCGGCCCCTGGCAGGCGCAGTTCGAAGACCTCCGGGACTACAGCGGCATGGCCTGGTACCGCCGGACGTTCCGGGGGCCGGAGGACGCGGGCGACGGCGGCGCGAACAGCGTCGAGGTCCTGCACTTCGGCGCGGTGGACTACCATGCGATCGTCTGGGTGAACGACGTGCGCGTGGGCGAGCACGAGGGTGGCTATCTCCCGTTCGAGCTCGACGTGACCGCCGCCCTCCGGCGGGACGCGCCCAACACGCTCATCGTACGGGTCGTGGATCCCGGCGATGACGAGGACTCCCTTCCCGAGTTTCCCTTCGCCGAGATTCCCCACGGCAAGCAGAGCTGGTACGGGCCCGTCGGCGGCATCTGGCAGAGCGTCTGGCTCGAGCGGCGGCCGGTGCTGCACATCCGGCGCCTGCGGGTGACGCCCGAAGTGCCCGAGGAACGTGCCCGGGTCCGGGTCTGCCTGAGCGCGCCGCCGGGTCCCGGGTGCGAGATCCGCTTCACCCTCACGGACCCGGCCGGCCGGTCCCACGAGCACCGCGTGCCGCTGCCGCCCGACGACGCCACACCGGAGCTTACGCTTCCGGTTCCCGGGCCGCTCCTGTGGGATACCGTCTCGCCCAACCTGTACGAGCTCGAGGGCGCGCTGCACGCCGTCCCCGACGACACCGAGGCGATCGACCGGCAGGCGACGCGCTTCGGGATGCGGACCATCGCCACGTCGCCGAGCGGCCACCTGCTGCTCAACGGCCGGATCCTGTACCTCCGGGGCGCGCTGGATCAGGACTACTACCCCGACCTGGTCTACACCCCGTTCAGCGATGCCGAGCTCGATGCCCAGTTCGCTCAGGCCAAGCACATGGGGCTGAACTGCCTGCGCACCCACATCAAGATCACCGACCCCCGGTACTACGACGCCGCCGACCGGGCCGGCCTGCTCATCTGGACCGAGCTTCCCAACTGGCAGGAGCTCACCGAGGCAGCCAAGCGGCGCGCGCGCGACACGCTCTTCGGCATGGTCGAGCGCGACTGGAACCATCCCTCGATCGTCATCTGGACCATCGTCAACGAGAACTGGGGCGTGGACCTCGCGGTGAACGCGGGCCACCGCGCCTGGCTGGCGCAGACGTACAGCGAGCTCAAGGCGCTCGATCCCTACCGGCTGGTGGTCGGGAACTCGCCCTGCTTCACCAATTTCCACGTGGTCACCGACATCGAGGACTTCCACAACTACTACGCGATGCCGGACCACTACCGCATGTGGAAGGACTGGGTGCGGACCTTCGCCAGCCGGCCGCCGTGGACGTTCGCCCACGCGTACGACGGCATCGAGTCGTGGCGCGAGTACATCCGCGATCCGTGGAACCCCCTCCCGCGGCAGCCCGCGCCCGAAGTACGGCGCAAGGGGAGCGAGCCGATGGTGGTGTCGGAGTTCGGCAACTGGGGCCTGCCCGACGTCGGCCGCCTGCGAGCCTGCTACGGCGGGGAGCCGTGGTGGTTCGAGACCGGGATCGAGTGGGGTGACGGCGTGGTCTATCCGCACGGGATCGAGCAGCGGTTCAAGGCCTTCCACCTGGACAAGGTGTTCCCCACGCTCGCGGACCTGTCGGCGGCCAGCCAGCGAATGCAGTTCACCGCGCTCAAGTACCAGATCGAGCAGATCCGACGCTACCCGGCCATCGTCGGCTATGTGATCACGGAGTTCACCGACGTGCACTGGGAGAGCAACGGGCTGCTCGACATGTGCCGGAACCCGAAGTCGTACTTCGATGTCATCGGGCAGGTCAACAGCGCCGACGCGCTCATCCCGACGGACTGGGAGCGGATCGCGTTCTGGGAAGGCGAGCGCTGCGAGGTGCGGCTGGCGCTCTCCCACTTCTCGTCACTCGACCTGCGGGACTGCCGGGTGGAGTGGTCGCTCGATTCCGCGCCGGGCGTCAGCGGGAGCTTCGGCGGGGTGCTGCCCCAGCGAGCGCAGCTCACCGGCATCGGCACGGCGGTATTCGAAGTTCCCCGTGTGACCGAGGCGGTTCGCGCCCGGCTCGAGATGCGCCTCCTCACGGCGGCGGGCGAGCTGGTCACCCGGAACCATCACGAGCTCTACTTCTTCCCGCGGCTGGAGACGGCCGAGGCCGCGACGCGGCTGGCGACTCCGGGGCTCCCGCGGCTCGGGGCCCGGCTGGCCGCCATGGGTTACGAAATGGTGGACGACCTCGAGGCCGCGGAGCTGGTGGTCGTCGAGGCGATGACCGACGAGCTGCGCGCGTACGTGCAGCACGGCGGCCGGGTCCTCTGGCTGGCCGAGGATCCGGAGTCGCAGCAGGCGCACCTCGGGCCCATCAGCATCGCGCAGCGGCAGGGCCGGAGCTGGCAGGGCGACTGGGCGAGCAGCATGAGCTGGCTGCGGCAGGACAAGATCTTCGGCGGCATCCCGAGCGGCGGCACGGTGGACTTCGCCTTCGCCGATCTGACGCCCGAGACCGTCATCGTGGGGCTCTCGCCTCGCGACTACGCGGCCAACGTCCACTCGGGGCTGTTCGTCGGCTGGGTGCACCATATCGTGGCGCTCGTGGCCGAGCGGCCGATCGACCGCGGGCGGCTGATGATCTGCACCTACCGCCTGCGGGAACATCTGGGGACGCACCCGGTGGCGACGATCATGATGCGCGACATGATCGCGCGGATGGCCAGGGCGCGCGCGGCGGAGCCGGCCGCGCCCGCCTAGGCGATCAGGCCGGCAGCAGTGCCTGCGCCTGCCCGAGCGCCTCCAGATACTCCTCGCACGCCACGCGCTCCAGACGATCGCCGCTGCCCGGCCGGAGGTCCCACAGCCCGCTGTGGTGCCAGTGCTCGGGATCGTCCCAGTCGGGCCGGTCGATGACCGGATAGATGCATAGACCCTCCACCGGCACGCCGCTCTCCCGGGCCCGGTGCACCTCGCCGGCCACCTCGCACAGCCAGCGCGACCGTCCCGCCCCGAAGTGACTCGTCTCGGAGATCAGCAGGGGGCGGCCGTAGCGATGGTACACCTCGCGGAGCAGCAGGTGCAGCGACATCCAGCGCGGGTCGCGCGGATCATCTTCCCAGCGGAGCCGCTGGTCGGGATACTCCCACTGGTTCGCGTGGTAGTAGTTGAGTCCGATGATGTCGAGGTAGCGCGGGTGGCCGCCCAGCTCCGGCTGCAGCCCGCCCGCCAGCATGTCCCACGCGTCGAATTGGGAGGCCCGCTGGTCGGCGGCGGCCCGGGCCAGATCGGGCCGCCCGGCCGGCGTCACCACGTGAATGAGCGGATCGACGTGCACCATGCGCGCACGGGGGTCCACCTCCCAAATCGCCTCCATCGCGGCGATCGCGGCGCGGACGAGCTGGGCTTTCAACCGCGCGCCGCGCTCCCGCTCCCGCGGGTGGATGTAGCCCACCTCCGCGGCCGCCCAGGCGAAGAACGAGATCTCGTTGATCGGGGTGTAGAACGGGACCGCGTCGCTCCGATCGGCGATGAACCGGGCCGCGGCCGCCGCATAGCGCGCGAAGCGCCCGACGAACGCCGCCGAGTAGTGGTCCAGGTCCTCCGGCCACCCGTAGTGGCAGAGGCTCCAGATGATCTCGATCCCGTGGCGTTCCGCCGCCGCCAGCATCGGCTCGACTGACGAGAAATCGAGCCGACGCTGCCGATCGATCAGTGGCCAGCGCATCCCCTCGCGCACCGTGCGGAACCCGTGGCGACGGAGCCGGGCGTAGTCCTCGTCCACCAGCACGTCGTGCTGCGTGGCGGAGACCAGGTCGAGCCGCACCCCCCGCTGATTGATGTGGTGGGCCGACTCGAAGCCGCCGAGCCAGAACGAACGGAAGAGTCCCACCGCTACGGTCCCGCCGCGGCCCCGGCGAGCGGGCCGATCGCCCCCTCGGGATCGCTCACGTAGCTCCGGAACTGCTCCACCAGCGGTGTCGGGCGCCAGCGCGCCTCCCCCGTCGCCCCCAGCGTGTATAGCCCCAGCTCGAGGCGGTACTCCTCCAGCGGACCGCGGCCGAACCGGTAGCGCCAGTCGATCATCGTGAACAGGGGAAACCAGGTGTAACCGAGCACCGGGACGCCCCGGCCACGGAGACCCCGGATCGCGGCCACCGACGCCTCGAGCCATCGGGCGCGGATCGCTTCATCGCCGCGGGCGCTGGTCTCGGTGACCATGATCGGCACCTGATACCGGCGCCAGTACTCCTCGATCAGTCCGGCGAACCCCACGCCGTCCTGCTCGATCGGCTGGTAGGCGAGCCGCCCCCGCCGGTCGATGTAGAGCTGGGTGGTGGACCACTGGGGGTAGAAGTTGAGTCCCATCAGGTCGAAGGGCGCCGGGGCGGCGGCCAGCTCCAGCAGCCGGTCCGGCGAGGCGCCGTGCCGGACAAGCCAGCCGAACAGCGGGTGATCGGGCGTCATGCGGCCGGTGAGCAGATCGTAGGGCAGGAACGTGCGCGCCTGCTCCTCCCGCGCGATCGCATGGAGGTCCTCGCGGGCCGCGCGGCTCAGGCCGCTCGCCTCCACGTGGACCAGCACGATCCCCGGGTCCGCCTCGCGCAGGGCGGCGGCGGTGCGCTGGATTCCCTCGAGCACCTGCAGCAGCACGGTGACGTACCCCCGCTCGGTGCGCAGGTACGGGGGCCACACGCCCCGCTGCCCGCAGTAGAGCGCCGTCACGATCGGCTCGTTGAGCGGCGTGTACCACTTGGCCAGCCCGGCGTAGCGGCGCGCGAACGCCCCGGCGTAGGCCGCTACCGCCTCCGGATAGCTCGCGCTCGCGAACTCGCGCCGGAGCCAGAAGGGACAGCCGTAGTGCATCAGGTCGATGATGGGTGTGATCCCCAGCTCCTCGACCAGGTAGGGCAGCACCTCGTCGGTCCAGCGCCAGTCGAAGTCGCCCGGCTGGAACGGCTCGACCCGGTACCAGGGGATGCCCCACCGGACGGCCCGGAGGCCCAGCTCGCGTGCCAGCGCGAGGTCCTCGCGCCAGTGCTCGTAGTGGCCCATGAGCTGGTACTCGTCGAGCGCGCGGTGGCCGGGACGGGTCTGGGGGACGAAGGTGTTCTCGATGCCCGTCGCCCAGACGAAGTCAGCCGGCCGCCGTCGCCGGAGATCGAACGTCACCGGTCTGCGCCTGCCGCAGCTCGCGCACCTGTTCGGCTGCCCTCCGGCCGGCCACGAACGCGTGGTCCGAATTGTAGTACTCCCACTCGGCGTACCGCCTGGCCAGCAGGATGTCGTGCCTGGAAAGCCACTCGCGGATGAGGTCCACGTTGCGCGCCCGGGCGTGATCGTACACCACGTACGCAATCGGCAGGTCGACCTGGTTCGCCGCCAGGATCGGGTCACTCTCCCCGACGAGCCCGACCTGCCGGCAGTCCTCGATGCACCGCTGGATGAGCGCGTCGCCCTCGCACGGCAGCGGCTTGGCGTCCGAGTAGGTGATCTCGCAGGTGAGCCCGAATCCGCCGGGTGGGTTGCAGTAGGGACTCGCGTTCCCCTGTACGAACACGCGGTGAAAGACGGTGTCCTCCGGGTAATAGATCCAGTGCTTCTCCGTGAGGCGCTCGCGGCCGACGCCAAGGTTGACACAGCGCACCGAGACGTGCCGGAGGTCAGCGGCGGCGTGACGCACCTCGACGGGCGCTTCGGTCCCGATCGCGTGCACCAGGTTGGGGAGCGGCATCGTACTGACGAGAAACTCGTATGGAAGGGTGCGGCCGTTATCGAGCGTGACCGTGTGGCGCGATGGCGAAACGGCCGCCACCCGGGTCCCCAGCCTGAGCTCGCCGGCGAGGTGCGGCAGGAAGCCGTCCATCAGCGCCTGGAATCCGCCCCGGAGGGGGTAGCCGAACCGGGCGTTCGGACCCATCGGCTTGGCCACGGGCTGGAGCGCGCCCTCGATCATCTCCTCGAGATTGGGGAGCGGCACCCGGCCGCCGAGCCAGGAGGTCTCCATCTGGTCGAGCGGGACCGCCCAGAGCTTCCGGTTGTAGGGAATGGCGAAGTGCTTGGCGATCCCGGCGCCCCACACCTTGTAGATGAACTCCTCGAAGTTGCGCGGCGGCCCCTTGTGCGGTACGGGGCGCCGGCGCTCGCTCCCGGTGTAGACGAGCCGCTTGGCTTTCCGCCGCATCAGCGGCTCGAACATGCCGCGCCGCTCGGGGCCGGCGTAATCCTCCTCTGGGCGCGGGTCGGCGGCCGGCTGCTTCGCCTCGAGGCTGCCGAACCGCGCCTCGATCGCGCCCACGACGCACTCCTTGATTACCTCGGGCGGGAGTCCGAACAGTGCGCCCTGGAACGGGTAACGGGTATAGACCTGCTTGCTGTAGATCCACGCCTCCCGGTCCTGCCAGTGCACGTTGTCGCCCAGCAGGCGCTCGTACATCTCGTGCACGTACGGGTCGCGTGAGAACATGATGTGGCCGGCCATGTCGAAGGTGAAGCCCTGGTCCTCGACGGACCGGCACCAGCCGCCGACACGCTCGGCCTGTTCGAGGAGCAGCGACTCCTGGCCCAGATGATATGCGGCGCTCAAGCCCGTAGGGCCGGCGCCGATGACCAGCACGGGCGGCGGGGCGTCCGGCCGGGTGGATGACTTGGGTGGCATGCGAGACGTAGTCCTTTCAGGCTCAAGCATTGGCGGCGGGCGCGGCCAGATCCAGGCTCCGCGCCATGCACTCGGTCATTGCGGCGACGGTCGCATCCCACGAGGTGCGGGCGAGCACGCCGCGCATCAGCGATCCGCGACGCTCCCGTTCGGCCGCATCGGAGGCGAGCGCCCGCTCGCAGGCGCGGATGAACGCCTCCGGCGTGTCGCCCAGATAGACAATGTTACCGTAGGGTTCCGCCACATCTGTGATGGGCGTACTCACGATCGGCCGCTCGGCTGCCATGTACTCGAGCGTCTTGGTGGGACTGATGAAGCGAGTCGACTCGTTGAGGGCGAATGGGAGCAGGCACACGTCCCAGCCGGCAAGATACGCCGGCAACTCATCGTAGCGCCGCTGGCCGGTGTAGTGGATGTTCGCCCGGCGAGGCAAGGCCGCCGGATCGATCTTGACCACCGGTCCGACGAGCACGAGCTGCCATGCCGGGTGCGCATCGGCCAACGCGGCGAGGAGCGGCAGGTCGAGGCGTTCGTCGATGACGCCGTAGTAACCAAGGCGCGGGTGCGGCAGGTCCCGCTGGTCGGCCGGCTCATCCGGTGCGTCCGGCCGTCCGGCCCGCGCGCGGCCGAAGTGCTCCGCGTCCACGCTGCTGGTGAAGCAATGGACGTTCGGGTGTCTTCCCCGCTTGGCCCGGTAAAGGCTCGGACCGCCGGTGAAAACGACGTCAGCCAGCTGCAGCAGCTCCTCCTCGCGCGCCACCAGCTCCGGCGGCGCTCCGGCGAAGAGCGAGAGCTCGTCCATGCAGTCGTAGACCACGAGGGCGGGGTCGAGCCGACGGGCAAGGGGCAGTGCCATCGGCGTGTACAGCCAGGCGATGATTCCGCCCGGACCCGCCGCCTCGCGCACCTCGTCCAACATGGCGGCCACCAGGGCGAGCTGGGCCGGATGGAACCCCGGCTCGGCCAGCGGCGTCCGCGGTCGGAAGACGGTCACCCCGGGCGCCGGCGCGCTCCGGTCCCAGCGGGCGGGGCCCCCCGGATCGTGTTGCGGCTCCTCGACGAAGAGGACGGGTTGCCGGGCGGCGAGTCGTGAGAGCAGGTGCTGCGGCCGCTGGTACACGAAGTCCCACCGGAGATGCGAAAAGACTACAACGGGAGAGCCGATCGCCATTCGCGTGCTCGACGAGGTTCGAAGTGTGATTGACTGATGGACGCGCGCGACAAGATCGGTCAGCCTGCCACCGGGTGCCGCGTCGGATGCCGCCGGATTCGTGTGAGACGGGTCACAGCCGCCGCGCTCCCGAAGGTGTCCTTTGCAGGATGGGCGCGAAAGACTTTCTTGGCGGCGCATTGGCCGGGGCTGGCCTGGTCTATTTCCTGGATCCTGACAAGGGAGCGGAGCGGCGCTCTCGCGTCCGTGACCGGCTGGGCAGTCGGTCGACGGTGTCGAGCCGCTACGGCGCGCGGCTCGGCGACATCGACGGGCTCGAGGCTGCGAACTTGGGGACCTCGGCCTCTGGCTTAATGGAGCGGATGGTACAGGCCGCGGGCGGTGCGCTCATCGCCTACGGGATCCTCCGCCGTGGCGCGTCGGGCCGGGTGCTCCGGACTCTTGGAGTGGGAATGACGGCGGCGCGTGTCGGGCGGCATCCGGGCCGCACGCGGAGGGCGGAGCGCCGGCGGACCGTGGACATTCAGAAGACCATCCACGTCGACGCACCGCTCGAGCGGGTGTACGCCTTCCTTTCCAGCTACGGCAACTTCCCTCTCTTCATGTCGAACGTACGGGAGGTCAGGGATCTGGGCGAGCGCCGCTCGCGTTGGATCGTGAGTGGCCCCGGCGGCGCCCCGCTCGAGTGGACCGCCGCCGTGACCGAACGGCAGGAGAATCGGCTCCTCGGCTGGCGGAGCGAGGCGGGCGCGGCGCTCGAGAACGCCGGCGTGATCCGTCTCGCTCGCGAGGCCGGCGGGACCCGAATGGATTTTCGATTCTGCTACAGTCCACTCGCCGACCCGGCGGGGCGCGAGATGGGCGAGTTCCTCGGCGCCGATCCGCGGACCAGAGTGAACGAGGACCTCGCGCGGCTCAAGACGCTGCTCGAGTCCACAGTGAGGAGTGAATCGCATGGCGAAGAACGAGAGTCGTGAGTTCGCGACCATGACCGACGAGGAGCGCCGGCGCTTCGAGCTCGAGCGCGGCTCGACCGCTCCCGAGGAAGCCGGTGACGAGCTCGAGCTCGAAGATCCGCGCAACGCCGATAAGATGGGGCGCCAGTATGGCAGCCTCCGGGAGGAGATCGCGGATCCCGACGCGCGCGACGGCAGCGCGGCGCTCTTGGACGACGCGGAGCACGATCGGAAGGTCGAGAACGAGGAAGCGAGGAAACGATGAAGAACGCATTCGACGGCGAGCGCGAGCGGCAGGACGTCAACGTCGGCCGTTCCGAGCGGTGGCTCTCGGGCATCGCGGGCGCGGCGCTGATCGGCTTTTCCCTCGGCCGGCGGCGGCTCCGCGCGGTGCTGGTCCCCCTGGGGGGCGTGCTGATCGGGCGGGCCGTGACCGGGCGGTGCGAGGTCAACCGCATGCTGGGCCGGAACTCCGCCCGGGGGGAGAGGGAGTCGGGCACGCTGGCCGGCCTGGAACGGGGGGAGGGGACCAAGCTCGAGCAGGCGGTGGTCATCGAGCGCCCGCGCGCCGAGCTCTTCCAGTTCTGGCGGAACTTCGAGAACCTGCCCCGCTTCATGGACAACCTCGAATCCGTCACCGTCCTCGGTCCGCGGCGCTCGCACTGGGTGGCCAAGGGGCCGGCCGGCACCCGGGTCGAGTGGGATGCGGAAATCGAGCAGGAGATCGAGAACGAGCTGATCTCATGGCGGTCGCTCCCCGGAGCGGATGTGGATCAGGTGGGGTCGGTGCACTTCTCGCCGGTCCACAACGGCGGGACGGAGGTGCGGATCGTGATGCGCTACGCTCCGCCCGCCGGCACGCTCGGCGGCGGCATCGCCCATATCGCGGGCGAGGACCCGGCGCAGCAGGTCGCGGACGATCTCCGCCGCTTCAAGCAGGTCATGGACGCGCGCGAGGTTCCGTCGTCCACCTCGTGATCTACGACTGCATCGTGGTCGGCGGCGGGCCGGCGGGGCTGAGCGCGGCGCTCATGCTCGGCCGGTGCCGGCGTCGCGTGCTGGTCTGCGACGCCGGCCAGCCGAGAAACCGCCGGGCGGCCGCCGCTCACGGATTCCTCACTCGCGACGGTATCGCGCCCGGAGAGCTGCTCCGGATCGCCCGGGAGCAGCTCGTCCCGTACGACACGGTCGAGCTGCGGACGGCCGAGGTGGTGGACGTGGTGCGCGAGGGCAGGGAATACGCCGTCCGGTGTGCCGACGACACCCGGCTCCGCTGCCGCAAGTTGCTCCTCGCCACCGGGGTAGTGGACGAGCTGCCGGCCATCGATGGCCTGGACGAGTTCTATGGGACGAGCGTGCACCACTGCCCCTACTGCGACGGCTGGGAGTGGCGCGACCAGCCCATCGCGATCTACGGGCGGGGCGAGGTGGGGGCGGGTCTGGCGCAGGGCCTGACGGTATGGAGCCGCGACCTGCTGCTCTGCACTGACGGCCCGGCGGAGCTGCCCGAGCGCCTCGTGGAACGCCTGGAGATGCTGCGGATTCCGGTCCGCGAGGAGCGTGTGCGCCGGCTCGAAGGCCGCGACGGGAAGCTTCAGCGGATCGTGTTCGAGCATGGCGCGCCGGCGAACCGTCGCGCGCTCTTCTTCTCCACCGGCCAGCGCCAGGCCTCTCCCCTCCCCGCCCGGCTCGGCTGCACCCTCACCGAACGGGGCGCCGTCGCCACGGGAAAGTGCGAGGCGACGAATGTCCCGGGACTCTATGTCTGCGGTGATGCTTCGAGGGAGGCGCAGTTCGTGGTGGTCGCGGCGGCCGAAGGGATGGAAGCCGGGATGGCGATCAATCAGGCGCTGCTCGAGGAGGAACTCGCCGCTCAGAAGAGCAGCTCGATCCCCAGCCGCGCCAGCCTGGGCGGGCCATAGGCAAAGATCGGCTGGGTGAAGTCGCGCGCCGCCGCGAGGTAGAGCGGGAAGAGCTCGCTCCGGCCCGCCACGTAGCCGTCGCCGTTCAGATCCGCCGCCGGCCGGTATCGGGCCGATTCGTACGGGATCGCCTCGGGGTGCGTCGCGTACGCGGCCTCCGCCATGGCGGTAACCTCGGCCTCGTCCGCCTGGGGGAGACCGGTATCGCGCCGCACCGCGACCACGTTCCGGCGGTTGAGCAGATTGCGCATGTCCAGATAGATCCCGCCGGTCGTTCCCCCGAGCCGGATCGGTCGGCGCACCAGCAGATCGATGGACGAGCTCCACGGCAGCCTGGAGGCGTTGGGCGGGCCCGACACCGGCAGGCCGACCGAGTCCACGCGGGTGAAGGGCAGGCCGGAGAGCGCGCGCACGATGAGCGCGCCCTCGAGACCCGCGAGCGGCCGCACCCCGAGCAGCCGCGGGCCGATCCCTTCGGGCGCCTTGCCGCGGGCGATGAGCGTCAGCGTGTGCCGCTGGTCATAGTCGAGCGGGAACTCCGCGTGAGCCGGCCGGATGGTGTCGCCCGTGGTCTGGTCGACGCTGATCACCCGGTTGAGCAGGAACGGGTCCGTGGACGTGGCTTTCGCATCCTGCAGCGTGTAGGCCACGCGGAATCCGAAGCCGTTCCGGAGCTCACGCTCTGCCAGCAGCTCGAGCCCGCGCGCGGTGCCCGCGTCGGCATTGCCGAAGATGGTGGAATCGGGGTTGAGGCCGAGCGGCACGGACGCGACCAGCCCGGTAAGCCGCTTCTGATAGACTCCCACCCGCACCGACGTCTGCGCGGTCGGCCGAATCCGCACGCTGAACTCGTACTGCGTGGCCTGCTCGAAGCCGAGGTTCGGATTGCCTCGGCGGAACCGTCCGGTCCGGGTGGTGTCGTCGAAGGCGGCATCCACCAGAAACTGATAGTCCGGCGCCTGGCTGAAGCGGCCGAAGCTGGCCACCACCGTCGCGCCCCGCAGCACGGTGGATACCGCGAACCGAGGACTCACCGAGCGCTGGGTGCCGCGCGCCTCGGCGGCGCTCGCGGTGTGGGCGTCGAACTGGTCGTAGCGGATCCCGAGCGTCACCGCGATGTCGGAGACGCGGGTCTGCGCCTCGACGTACCCGGCCACGTTGCGGGGTGAAAACGCCGAGATCGCCGGCCCCGGCACCGTGTCTCCCGCGGCGGAGTAGCCCAGCACGCGCTGGTAGGTGCGCACCTGCTGGGCGGAGAACTCGCCGCCGAAGAACAGGTCGACGCTCCGCATGCCGCCGTACGTGGCGTCGAGCTGCAGCCGGGTCTCGCCGAACTTGTTCCAGCCGAGGTCGCCGCGGGAGGCGCCGCCCAGGAAGAAGGCGGGTACGCCCCATGGTGTCTGATCGCTCAACTCCGGCCGCGCCAGGCCCGGCACGGGTTCGGGCGAGGGATCCTGCGCTCGCGCCAGCTCCTCGCCCACGAAGTGAAAGCGGGACCCGGTGAGCGCCCCGACCTTGTAGTCCACCGTCCCATCCAGTTGGCCGCGCAGGAACTCCCGCACGAAACGGCTGGCGCGGAGGTCGACCACGAGGGGCTTGAGCGAGGATGGTCCGGTGCGGAGCTGGAGGTGGCCGCTCACCAGATCGCCGCCCAGCCGCTGGGCGGGCGCGAACGTCGGCGCGTATTTGTAGGCGGGATCGTACAGCAGCCGCTGGTCCTCGGAATGCACGCCGAGTACCCGGAGCGTTGCCGAGCCTGTGAGCGGCACCACCAGCTTGGCGGCGCCATTCCACTGCTCGCCGCTGTTGTGAGGCAGGAGGCCGGGCCCCCCGCTCCGGGGATCGCGCGGGTCGGTCGGAAGCGGCGCGTTGACGGGATCGTCATCCAGCCGGCCCGCGACGTCCAGCGCGGCGATGAATCCGATGCCGCCGGTGACCGGCCCGCCGCCACGCAGGGCCACGCGGTCGAGTCCGTGGTCGAGGGTTCCCCCGAACGGCCGGTCGGTCTCGATGGCGGCGCGACCTTCCCACGAGTCGCCCGGGTCCCGCGTCACCACGTTTACCAGTCCGGAGAGTGCCTGGCCGTAGCGCGCGGAAAAGCCGTTGGTAACCAGCGACGCCTCGCCCAGGAGGTCCGGCGGGATGCGGAGCCCGAGCCCGCCCGTCGCCGCGTCGAGCTGATTCTTGACGCCGAGGCCGTCGAGGATGAACGACTCCTCGCCGATGCGGCCTCCCCGATAGCTCTGGCCGACCGCTCCCGCGCTGAGCGCGATGGCCTCCTCCAGCGAGCTCACGGGCAGGTCGCGCAGGTCCTCCGCGGTGATCTTCTGCTCCGTGCTCGTAGCCAGCGGATCGAGCAGCTCGTCCACCGGTGCGGTAACGACGAGCGGCGCCAGCTCGACAGCGCTCGGCTCGAGCTCGAAGTTGGCGGTGACGGTCGCGCCCGCGCGGACGAAGACGCTGTCGAGCACCACGCCGCGGAACCCGATCAGCCGCGCCGCCACGCGGTGCCATCCGGTGCGCACGGCCCGGACGCGGTACTCGCCCGCCGTGTCCGTCACCGTGCCGACCCGGCCGTCCACCAGCACCTGAACTCCCGCGAGGGAGCGGCCGGAGCGCGTCTCCCGCGCACGGCCGGCCACGGCGCCCTCGCTCTGCGCGGCGAGGGCGCCGGCGCAGAGCAGCGCGCCGAGGGCGATCGGGAGCGCTCGCCCGAGACGCGTGGTCATCACGGGGTGCCGAACAGGTAGAGGTCTCCCGACCGCCCCACGGTCGTGTCGGCGCCGATCACCGCACCCGTGACCGGGTCGAGCACCGGAACGATGATCAGCGGATACCCTTCGGCCACCACCTCGTCTCCGCCAGGTGAGAGCGCCGGCCGGCGGAACAACCCCGGGCCATCGAGTGCCACGTCCGAGCCGGTTGCCGGATCGACCACGTGTATGATCCCTCCGCTGTCCCATTGCGTGGGGCCGAGCTGCGGATCGACCGAGAACGCCACCCGTCCGCCGACGACGGCGGTGAAGCGCCCAGCGGCCGCGTGCACGTCGCGCGCGGTGCCGGCGGCGCCGAAGTCGTATACCACATCGGTCGCGCCGGTGGACAGGACGCGGCGGTACACTCGACTGTCGCCGCCGAGCGTGAAGTAGATCTCGTCGTCGGTGGCGCCGGGAGTCACTCCGGAGGCAAAGTCCGTCCCCGGCACCGCCGAGAGCACGGCACCCGCGGCGGAGAGGTCGAGCAACCCGATCTTGAGGCCGGACACGATCGTATCGGCCTGGCAGAACTGGCAGGGCACCCGGTAGGTCCACTGCGAGCCGACGAACACCAGTCGGTCGGCCCGTTGCCAGCGGAGCTGGCGGACCGCATTGTGACGCGGCTCGCCGGCAATCGTGTAAGGAATGGCCTGCACCTCCACCCCGGCGGAAGGGTCCGTGCCGGGGGCCACGGACACCGCGCCGCGATCGGGGCTGATCGCACCGATCGCCCCGCTCGACTGCACGAAGGCGAGCCGACCGTCCGGGCCAACGACCGGCGACTCCACCGCCTCGGTGGCCTCGCTTCCGGTGCTCGAGAGATCGCACACCAGGCGGCGCTGTCTCCCACCGGTCGGTGGAAGCTCGGCCAGGCACACGTCCTTGTCGTGACGCCCGGGCTGCTCGGCGGAGTACAGAATCGCCGACCCGTCAGGCAGCCAGGACGCGTCGCGGTCGGCGCCCTGGTTGAGGGTGATACGAACTGGAGGAGTAGGATCGAAGGGCTGCGTGCTCCCGACCGACGGCGTGGTGAACGGCTCGGTATGGCCGCACGCCCCGGTCAGGAACGCGGCCGTGACAAGGGCCAGGCGACAGCGGGCTGCCGGTGCACCTGCCACGATAAGCATCTCGGGAGAGACGAGGGGAATCGCGCGGGAGACGACGCCCCGGCCATGCGGCGCACATCCCCGGACGATGTTCTAACATCGGTTGCGGACGGGCCGCGCGCAAGCGGCCGTTCCGGGATTAGCTTTGGGCCGACGCCCACCGCCGAGCCGACCATGTTCTTCCGACGACGCTACGACGAGCAGCTTGCGCAGGCGAGCTATCTTCTCGGTTGCCCTGCCACCGGCGAGGCGCTCGTGGTGGATCCCAACCGGGACGTCGAGCCGTACCTGCGAATGGCCGAGGCCGAGGGACTCCGCGTCACCCACGTTACCGAGACGCACATCCACGCCGACTTCGTGTCGGGCGCCCGGGAACTGGCGCACCGGGCCGGCGCGCGCCTGCTGCTGTCCGATGCCGGCGGCGACGAGTGGCGCTACCGCTACGCGGACGTGGACGGCGCCGAGCCGCTGCGGGACGGCTCGACGTTCGGCGTCGGCGCGCTCCAGATCCGGGCGCTGCACACGCCGGGGCATACACCGGAGCATCTCAGCTTTCTCGTCACCGATACCGCGGCGGCCACCGAGCCGATGGGCGCGCTCACCGGCGACTTCGTCTTCGTGGGCGATGTCGGCCGTCCCGACCTGCTCGAGCGTGCCGCGCACATGGCCGGCACGATGGAGACCGGCGCGCGCCAGTTGTTCCGCTCGCTCCAGCGGTTCGCCACACTCCCCGACTTCCTGCAACTCTGGCCGGGTCACGGCGCGGGGTCCGCGTGCGGCAAGGCACTGGGCGGCGTGCCGCAATCCACGCTGGGCTACGAACGCCGCTTCAACTGGGCATTCGGTATTCAGGACGAAGACGAATTCGTGCGTGCCGTCCTGGCCGGGCAGCCGGATCCGCCGCGATACTTCGGGCAGATGAAGCAGATCAATCGCGACGGCCCACGCATTCTCGGGAAGTCCGCTCTCGCTGCCCGGTTGGGCTTCCGCGAGCTCGAGGCCGCGCTCGAAGCCCGCCGCCCGGTGGTCGATACCAGGCCGGCGCTGGAGTTCGCCCTTGGCGCCGTTCCCGGCACGCTCAACATCCCGGCAAATCGCTCGTTCACGACCTGGGCCGGATCTCTGTTACCGTATGATCGGGATTTCCTGCTCATCGTCCGCGACGACGCCGGCACCGGCGTCCAGGAACTGGCCAGGCAACTCGCCGGCATCGGCCTCGACCGGCTGGCGGGGTATGTCGGCCCCGAGGTGTTCGACGCGTGGGTGGCGGCGCGGGGTCCGCTCGACGCCATTCCCACGGTCGAACGCCGCGAGCTGGCCGAGGCGGCGGCGGCCAATAGTATCACTGCCCTGGACGTGCGCAGCCCCGCGGAGTGGTCCGCGGGCCATTTGCCGGACGCCTTGAACATTCCGCTGGGCGACCTCGAGCGGCGGTTGGATGAGATTCCCCGGGGCCGGCCCATCGTGGTGTACTGCCAGTCCGGCGGCCGGGCGGGAATGGCCGCCGCACTGCTCCGCGCGCACGGCGTACCGGAGGTGAGCGTGTACGGAGGCGGGTTCGGGGAGTGGAACGCGAAGTAGTGCCGGGTACGTGAGAGTCTCTCATTTTCCGGAAAGGCGGGCACCATGTTCAAGGAGTTCAAGGCATTCGCGATGCGCGGGAACGTGCTGGATCTGGCCGTCGGCTTCATCATGGGTGGCGCGTTCGGAACCATCGTAAAGTCGCTGGTCGACGACGTGATCATGCCCCCGATCGGTTTGGCCCTGGGCAACGTGGACTTCTCGAACCTTTTCGTCGTGCTGAAGCAGGGCACGAAGGGCGCGCCGCCCTACTCGACGATCGCCGAGGCACACGCGGCGGGGGCCGTCACCCTCAACTACGGCACGTTCATCAACACCGTGATCGCCTTTCTGATCGTCGCGTTCGCCGTGTTCCTGCTGGTGCGCGCGGCCAACCGGATGATGCCGGCCGAGGCCGAGGCGCCGAACACGAAGGATTGCCCGTATTGCAGGATGGCGATCCCGGTGGCGGCGACGCGGTGCCCGCAGTGCACGTCGGAGCTGCGTGCGGCCTGACCCTTAGTCTTTGCAGTGCAAAGTACTTGATGAACTCGGCGCTCGATGGTATGCTCAGCGCCATGGCCTCGCCTCAACGCGTCCCCGCCGCCCGCTCCGAGGACCCGTCGCTCCACATCCGGGCGATGGACAATCTCTCCTTCATCCGCCGGACGATGGAGCGGGCCACCGCCTTCACCGCAGTTCCCGGGTGGGGCGGGGTCGGGATGGGGGTGCTGGCCCTGGCGGCCTCGGCGCTCGCACCACGCTCGTCGGCCGGCCGGGAGTGGCTGGCCACCTGGGTCACCACGGCCGTCGCGGCGCTGACCCTGGGTGGCTGGACGATGACGGCCAAGGCGCGACGTGCCGGAACCACGGTGTTCTCGTACTCCGGGCGGCGCTTCGTGCTCAGCTACGTGCCGCCCCTCCTGGTCGGGGCGCTGCTCACCGCCGTCCTAGTCCGCGCCGGGCTCGATCGCGCGCTGCCCGGCACCTGGCTCCTCCTCTATGGCACGGGCGTCGTCACCGGCGGCGCCTTCTCGGTGCGGGTGGTGCCGCTCATGGGACTCTGTTTCATGGCCCTCGGCGCTCTCGCCATCCTGGGGCCGGCCGGGTGGGGCACCCCGCTCATGGCCGCCGGCTTCGGCGGCCTCCACATCGCATTCGGACTCATTATTGCACGGAGGTACGGTGGCTGAATCCAGTCTGGCTCCCCGAAACCGTCCGGAGCGCGCGCCCCCGTCCGGTCTGCAGGGCGTGCGGGGCGGCGCGGCGCCGGCCCCACTCGAGCTCGATCGCCTCATCCACGAGCGCATGCGGCTCGCCATTGTGAGCGCGCTTGCCGTCAACCAGTCGCTCAGCTTCAACGAGCTGAAGCGGCTGCTCGATACCACCGATGGCAACCTCAGCGTCCACGCGCGGAAGCTGGAGGAGGCGGACTACATCATCTGCAGCAAGATGTTCGAGGGACGCGTGCCGCGGACCGAGTACCGCCTCAGCGCCGTGGGCCGACACGCTCTGGAACGCTATCTCGATCACATGGAAGCTCTCATCCGGGCCACCCGCGAGCGCTGAGCCGCTCTCTTTTTTGAGGAGTGACTTTATGCAGCAAAGCACTTCGCCAGCACGTCCGGTACCGCTCCACGTCGGGATCATCATGGACGGCAACGGGCGCTGGGCCACCCGCCAGGGCCACTCGCGCGGCGAGGGGCACCGGGCGGGCGCGGCGATGGTGCGCCGCATCGTCGAGGTGGCTCCGGATGCGGGGATCGGAGTGCTCACGCTCTTCGCCTTTTCCGCCGACAACTGGCGTCGGCCGAAGGCCGAAGTCGGCTGGCTCATGCGGCTGTTCCGCGAGTATTTGCGGGTGGAGCGTGCGCGTTGCGTGGTCAACGGCGTGCGGCTCGAGGTGATCGGCCGGCGTGACCGCATCGGGCGCGCGCTTCGGACCGCCGTGGAGGAGACCGAGCGGGACACCGCGGCGGGCACCCGCCTCCACCTCCGGATCGCGCTCGACTACTCCGCGCGCGACGCGATTCTCCGGGCCGCGCAGTGCCTTCAGCCCGGCACCATTCCTTCGCGCGACTCCTTCGGACGGCTGCTCGCGATCGTCGACCACGGGATCCCGGTGCCGGAGGTCGATCTCCTCATCCGCACCGGCGGCGAGCGCCGCCTCAGCGACTTCCTGCTGTGGGAAGCCGCGTACGCGGAGTTGCACTTCTCGCCGCTCTCGTGGCCGGAGTTCGGTCCGGCGGCGCTGCAGGATGCCGTGCGCGACTTTGCCAGTCGGGAGCGCCGGTTCGGCGGCCTCCCCGACGCGGCGGCAGGCTGAGCGTGTAGCGGCCGCCGGCGCCTCGCCGCTGCGGGCTCCTCTGGCCCGGGTTACCCTTCGTCGAGAGCACAGCCACCGAGACGAGGAGGGAAGCGGAGATGGCATCGGAACACGAAGGTCCTGCGGGACCGGATTTCAAGCAGGGAGTTCCCGTCGGGGATGTACCGGACGGCGGGATGATCGCGGGGCACGTGGACGGCGACCCGGCGCTGCTGGTGCGCCGCGGCGAGGAGTGGTTTGCGGTCGGCGCCGCCTGCACCCACTACAGCGGGCCCCTGGCCGAGGGCCTGGTGGTGGGCGACACGGTGCGCTGTCCGTGGCACCACGCCTGCTTCAGCCTTCGCACCGGCCAGGCGCTCCGGCCGCCGGCATTGAACGACCTGCCCTCCTGGGAAGTCGAGCAACGGGACGGCCGGGTCTACGTCGGCGCCAGGCGGACGCCGGCGCGGCGCGCCACCGCTCGCGCGCGGGCGCCGGAGCGAGTCGTCATCATCGGGGGCGGAGCGGCAGGCAACAGCGCCGCGGAGACGCTCCGGCGCGAGGGATACGGCGGCTCGATCGTCATCGTGGATCCCGACCGGGACGCTCCCTACGATCGGCCCAACCTGTCCAAGGACTACCTCGCCGGCAACGCCCCGGAGGAGTGGATCCCGCTCCACCCGCCCGAGTTCTACCAGGAGCGCGGCATCGAGCTTCGCCGCGGACCCCGCGTCACGGTCATCGATCCCGCCGAGCGGCGGGTGCGGCTCGATGATGGCGGCGAACTGCCCTTCGAGGCGCTCCTCATCGCCACGGGCGCCAGCCCGGTGCGCCTGGGGCCCGAGTTCGACCGGGCGTCACCGGCGGTCCACTACCTTCGCTCCCTGGCGGACAGCCGCCGCATCGCGGGCGCCGCCCGCGAGGGCGGTCGGGCCGTGGTGCTGGGCGCGAGCTTCATCGGCCTCGAAGTCGCGGCGTCGCTCCGCGCGCGCAGGATGGAAGTCCACATCGTCGCGCCCGACGTGCGGCCGCTCGGCCGCATCATGGGCCCGGAAATCGGCGACTGGATCCGGGCCCTGCATGAGGCACATGGCGTCGTGTTTCACCTGGGCCAGACCGCGCGGGAGATTCGCGACGGGACCGTCACGCTGGAGGATGGCAGCCGCCTGCCGGCGGAGCTCGTGGTGGCGGGTATCGGCGTCCGTCCCAACCTCGCGCTGGCAGAGGCGGCCGGCCTCGCGCTCGACCGCGGGGTGCGCGTCGACGAGCGGCTCGCCACGAGTGCGCCCGGCATCTTCGCCGCCGGCGACATCGTCCGCTGGCCCGACCCGCACACGGGCGCGCCGATTCGCGTCGAGCACTGGGTGGTGGCGGAGCGGCAGGGCCAGGTCGCGGCCCGGAACATCCTCGGCGCCGGCGAACGGTTCGAGGCCGTGCCGTTCTTCTGGAGTCAGCATTACGACCAGACCATCGCCTACATTGGGCACGCCGAGCGGTGGGACCGGCTCGAGTTCGACGGCGACCTGGCGGCAAACGACTTCGCGGTGCGCTTCCTGGGTGGCGGCAGACTGCTCGCGCTCGCCACCGTGGGCCGCGACCAGGCGAGTCTGGAGGCGGAGCTGGAGATGGAGCATGCCCCCGTGGGCTGACTACCCGACGCTCGCCAGGTTCATCAGCGCTCGCCACGCGCGGAACACCTCCCGGAAGTCGTCGTGGGTGAACGCCACCGTTCGCCCCGCCGTCCGGACCGAGCCCGGCGCCAGCTCCGCCATGTCGGCCATGTGGGTGAGCTGAAACTCCACTTCGAGCCGGATCGGTGAGGCCAGACGGAGCGGCGCGTGCGGCCGCCGGAGCGCGGCGGTAGCGCCTTCGCGGATCCGGCGGCACG
>JAICLE010000034.1 GCA_025927545.1 Gemmatimonadales bacterium | reverse complement strand
GCGGCGCTCACCCACTCGACCGACAACGCGATCTTCGCCGTCTCCTGGTTCCCCGCCGACGACCGCATCCTCTACTCCAGCGATCAGGGTGGCAACGAGCTGAGCCACCTCTACGTCCGCGCCGCCGACGGCAAGACGCGGGACCTCACGCCGGGCGCCAGGCTGAAGGCGGCGTTCGACGGCTGGTCCGGCGACGACCGCTCGTTCTTCGTCGAGACCAACGAGCGCGACGAGCGCTACTTCGACCTCTACGAGTACGCCACCGACGGCTACGCCCGGAAGCTCGTCTACCGCAACACCGAGGGCTACTCCCTAGGGCCCATCTCCCGGGACAACCGCTACGTCGCCCTCGTCCGGCCGCGGACCAGCAATGACGCCGACGTCTTTCTCTATGACCGGCAGGCGGGCACCACCACCCACATCACGAAGCACACGGGAGACATCAACTACTCGCCCCAGGACTTCGCGCCCGACGGCAGCCGGCTGCTGATCACCTCCGACAGCGGGCGGGAATTCGCCGCGCTCGAGGCGTACGACATCGCGACCGGCCGAACATCCACCGTGTACCAACTGGACTGGGACATCCTCGGCGCCGGCTATTCGAAGGGCGGGAAGTACCTGACCGTGTACGTCAACGAGGATTCCCGCCCCGACGCACGGCTGCTGGACGCGGCGACGCTCCGGCCGGTCGAGCTACCGGGAATGCCGCCGGGCGTGGTGCGCGGAATCCGGCTCTCGCGCGACGAGTCGACGCTGGCTTTCTACGCCAGCGACGGCAGCGTCCCTGACGAGCTCTGGGCCGGCCGGCTCGGCCAGGCGCCCAAGCGGCTCACGAGCGCGCTCAACCCGCGGATCCGCCGCGAGGACCTGGTGGTGCCCAGGGTGGCCCGCTTCAAGTCGTACGACGGCCTCGAGGGTCCCGGCCTGCTCTACAGGCCGCATCAGGCGTCAGCCGCCGCGAAGGCGCCCGCGATCGTCATGGTGCACGGGGGCCCCGGCGGGCAGGCGCAGGTGGGCTACTTCGCGCTGACCCAGGCGCTGGTGAACCACGGCTACGTGGTCTACGACATCAACAACCGCGGCAGCTCCGGCTACGGCAAGACGTTCTACGCCATGGACGACCGGAAGCACGGCGAGGCGGACCTGGGCGACGTGGTGGCCAGCAAGCGGATGCTCGCCGCCACCGGCTACGTGGACTCGACCCGGATCGGCATTCTCGGCGGCAGCTATGGCGGCTACATGACGCTCGCGGCGCTGACGCTCCGGCCGGACGCCTTTCGGGCGGGCGTGGACCTGTTCGGGATCTCCAACTGGGTGCGCACCCTCACCAGCATTCCGCCCTGGTGGGCCTCGTTTCGGGAAGCGCTCTACGCCGAGATGGGGGATCCCAAGACCGACAGCGCCCGGCTGCGCCGGATCTCCCCGCTGTTCAACGCCGACAAGATCACGGCGCCGCTCATGGTGCTCCAGGGCGCCAACGACCCGCGCGTGCTCAAGGTGGAGTCGGACGAGATCGTCGCCGCGGTCAGGAAGCGGGGTGTCCCGGTCGAGTACGTGGTGTTCGACGACGAGGGGCACGGGTTCGTCAAGAAGGAGAACGAGATCAGGGGGTACGGCCGGGTGCTGGAGTTTCTGGATCGGTACCTGAAGGGGCGGGGGGGCGAGCCGTGAAGTCGCCAGGATTGCCGCCCAAGTCGCTGGAGATACATTCATTGCCATGGCAGGCTACGCACACCCCCTCCCGGCACGCAGCATCTTTCCGACCCGTCTAGCACCGCTCTTCGGAGCCGGTGAATGACGCAGCAGCCCATCCTGGACTCGGCACGCCGCCTCTGGACGCGCAACGGCGGGGGCACGAGCTCCCCCGAGGAGGTGGGTGCGGCCACCATTCGCGTATGCACCCAGCTCCGCACGGGACTTACCCGGTGGGTCGGAGCCGAGGGGTATCGGGCGCTCCTCGAGCGCGCCCTCGAGCTGGCCGCCGAGGCGCATCCCGCGCTCCGCAACGTTCCCTGCGACGACGGGGACCAGGAGGCGGCCACGGCGGCCGCGCGGGCCCACGGCGCCGCCGAAGTCGCGACCGGCGTCGTGGCCCTGGTGGGGACGGTAACCGAACTGCTGGGCCGCATCATCGGAGAGGACATGGCCGTGCAGCTCATGGAGCAGACCGGAACACCCGGCCGCCGGCGCAAGTCGCCCACGTCCAGCGCTGGAGTCCAGGATGCCTAGGAAGAAGGCGCAGAAGCCGGCCGCACCCGGACGGGCTCCGCTGAAGCTCCTGTCCACCGGAGTGATCGGCCTGGACCAGGTGCTCGGCGGCGGACTGCCCGCGATGTCGTTCAACCTGGTCGCGGGGGGGCCCGGGACGGGCAAGACGACTCTCGCCATGCAGGTCCTGTTCGCCAACGCCACCGCCCGGCGGCCCGGCCTGTTCTTCACGATCCTCGGCGAGACTGCCCTCAAGATGCTGCGCTACCAGCAGCAGTTCGAGTTCTTCGACCCCGGCCGGGTCGGCTCGGACGTGCACTTCATGAACCTCAGCGACGAAGCGCTTACCGGGGACCTGGACGCCGTGCTCGAGCGCATCATCGAGGAGGTGGATCGCGTCCGGCCGGCCTTCGTCGTGGTCGATTCGTTTCGCTCGCTCACCCGAGCGCAGACCGGCCAGGGCCCGAGCGACCGGCTCGATCATTTCGTGCAGCGTTTGGCGCTGCACCTGACCACCTGGGAGATCACCTCGTTCCTGATCGGGGAATACGACGAGCACGAGCTCAGGAACCCGGTGTTCACGGTCGCGGACGGGATCCTCTGGCTCACCCAGGCGGTGGACCGCAATTCGGTCGTCCGGAAGCTCCAGGTCGTGAAATCACGAGGCATGGAACAGATGCCCGGGCTCCACACCATCCGGATCAGCGGCCAGGGCCTGCAGGTCTTTCCGCGGATCCCGGAGCACGACCGGACCGCCCGGAGGATCGATCAGCAGCGCATCTCCACCGGGATCCCGGGCCTGGACGAGATGATGGGCGGCGGCATCACGGCGGGCGATTCCGTGGTGCTGGCGGGCCCGGCCGGGTCGGGCAAGACCACCTTCGCTCTGCAGTTCGTCGCGGCGGGACTCCGCGAGGGCGAGGCCGCCGTAATCGCGGTGTTCGAGGAGCATCCGGAGACGTACCTGGAGCGGGCCAAGTCGTTCGGGCTGGACTTCCGGGAAGCGGTGCGCCGGGGGAAGCTGCGCATCATCTACCTCCGGCCGCTCGATCTCTCGGTGGACGAGACGTTGGCGGAGATCCGCGCCTCGGTGGAGCAGATCGGCGCGACGCGCGTCGTCATCGATTCCATCACCGGCTTCGAGATCGCGCTCGCGCCCACCTTCCGCGAGGACTTCCGCGAGTCCCTCTACCGGCTCATCGGCGCGCTCACCGGCCTCGGGATCACCATCTATTCGACCGTCGAGGTGCTCGACAACGGCGACACGTTCCGGCTCACCGGCTACCAGATCTCCTTCCTGACCGACGACATCATCAGCCAGCGCTTCATAGAGATCGAGGGAGAGCTGCGCAAGGTGCTGACCGTCATCAAGATGCGTGGCAGCGCCCACAGCCGGGATTTCCGGACCTACGAGATCACCGGTACCGGCGTGCTGCTGCGCGAGTCGCTCCGGGACTACGACGGCATCACCACGGGCCACCCGACGCGTCAGCTCCGGGGCCGGGAGCCGAGCCACCCGGGGCTGACGGGCCAGGAGGTGCTGGTGCTCGAGACGATCATCCGGTTCGGGCCGGACTCGCCCGCCCGGATCTCGGAGCTGACCGGCCTGCCCGTGAGTGACATCGAGGGGATCCTCGAGCGGCTGATGCAGCTCCGCTACGTGAGCCGCAAGGCGGACCGGTACCAGGGTGTCGCGCGCCCGCGCGGCACCTGACGGAGGCGACGTGATGGGGCGCGAGCGGCGGCGGGAGGAGCAGGAGCACGAAGCGCGCTACCGCCAGTTGGTGGAGCTGGCGCCCGATGCCATCCTGATCCATGACGGCGAGCGTATCGTGCTCGCCAATGCCGCCGCCGTCCACCTCGCGGGCGCGACCCGACAGGACCAGGTCGTGGGCCTGCCGGTCAGCACATTCCTGGAGCCGCCCTACCTCAAGGCGGTCCAGAGCCAGCTCCTCGGCAGCGGGAGCCAGGCGGCCCTCGCACCGCCGGTACGGGACACCTTTCGCCGGTTCGACGGCGCCGGGGTCGAGGTCGAGGTGAGGGCGATTGCCTTCATGGACCGTGGCCGCCCCGCGGTGCACCTGGTGATCCGCGACATCTCGGAGCGGCTCGCGGCGGAGCGGAGACTGCGCCAGGTCGAGGAACGCCTCCAGCAGACCCAGCGGATCGAGGCATTGGGCTCCCTGGCCGGCGGCGTGGCGCACGAGATCAACAACATGATGTCGGTGGTCCTGGGCTTTTCGGAGCTGTTGCTCCGCGACCCCGACCTGCCGGCCGCGCGGCTCTCGGACCTGCGCCACATCGCCAGGGCGGCCGGACGGGCCGCCACCATCACCGGCGAGCTCCTGTCGTTCAGCCGGCGCAGCTTCAGCGAGCCGCGGGTTGTGGACCTCGGCGCCGTCGTGCGCGACGCCGAGCCGATCCTCCGACGCGTGCTCGGCGAGAGTCACCGGGTGGCCGTGTCGGCGGTTGCCTCGTCGCACGTGCGGATCGATCCGCGGCAGCTCGATCAGGTGATCGTCAACCTCGCCCTCAACGCGCGCGACGCGATGCCCGCCGGCGGCACCCTCACCGTGAGGGTGGAAGAGACCGAGCTCGATGACGGAGTCACCTCGGCCGGCGGCGCCCCCGTACCGGCGGGCCGGTACGGGCTCCTCCGTGTGCGCGATACCGGGGTGGGGATGGACCGGGCGACCCAGGTGCGGATCTTCGAGCCCTTCTTCACCACCAAACCCGTGGGCGAGGGGACCGGCCTCGGGCTGGCGGCGGCCTACGGTATCGTGAAGCAGAACGGCGGATACATCACCGTGGCGAGCGCGCCCGGCGACGGGGCGGAGTTCTCCCTGTACCTGCCCGTGGTCCCCGAGACCGAGGGCGTCGAGCGAGCGGGGGGGCCGCCGCCGGTCCGCGAGGATGCCCGAGCGGCGGCGAGGACCATTCTCGTAGTCGAGGACGAGGAGGGCGTGCGGGCCGTGGCGGCGCGGACCCTGGAGCTGCATGGCTTCCGGATCCTCGAAGCCACCCAGGGGGCCGACGCGCTCGACGTGGTGGGGCGTCACGGGGCGCCGGATCTCGTGCTCACCGACGTGATCATGCCGGTCATGGGTGGCGCCGAACTGGCCGGCCACCTGAGGGGACGCTGGCCGGCGCTCCCGATTCTCTTCATGTCCGGCTCTGCCGCGGCGGACCTGATTCGACAGGGGGCGCTCGATGGTGCGGCGGTTGCGATTCACAAGCCGTTCACCCCCGATGCGCTGGTCCGGGGCGTGGCCGCGGCGCTCGGGCAGCAGCGCCGCTGAACCGGTGATCTCGCGCCCACACCTTGTTACATTTCCACTCCAACTCGATCACCTGGATTCCAAGCATGACCGTCGGCAGCACGAACGCCCCGCGGCCCTCGCGGCGCGAGCGAGAGGTCCGCGAGCAGGTCCTCGTGGTAGACGACGAGCGCGCCATCCGGCGGTTCGCCGCCCGGGTCCTGGCCGAGGCGGGCTACGTCGTCCACGAAGCGGGCGACGGGGCCGAGGCGCTCGCGTTCGTCTCTGCCCTCGGAGCCGCCGTGGATGTGGTCGTCTCCGACATCGTGATGCCCCGGCTCACCGGGGTGGAGCTGGTTCAGGCGCTGGCCACCACGCATCCCGAGCTCCCGGTCATCCTGATGACAGGCTACGGGGCAGGCGCCCTGGCAGAGCGCGGCATCGCGGCGCCGTGCGCGGTGCTGGCCAAGCCGTTCGCGGCCGAGCGGCTCCTGGACGAGGTTCGGCGGTGTGTGAAGGAGCGGCTGTAGCGGGGGCGTCCATCGGTTGCCGCGTGGGCGGCGGAAGCCCGCGTTGACGCTCTCTCCGAAGCCCGCTAGGTTGCGCCCTCGCAACGTCTCGGGACAGGTGGCCGAGTGGTTGAAGGCACCACCCTGGAAAGGTGGCATACCGGTAACGGTATCGCGGGTTCGAATCCCGCCCTGTCCGTCCCGCCTGCTTATCCCTCCCGCAGCCGATAGCCCACCCCCGGCTCCGTGGCAAGCAGCCGCGGCCGCGCCGGATCCGGCTCCAGCTTGTGCCTGAGCTGGGCCATGTACACCCGCAGATAGTGCGTCTGCCCCACGTAGTTCGCGCCCCACACTTCTTCCAATAGTTGCCGGTGCGTCGCGACGCGGCCCGCATGGCGGATCATCGTGGCGAGGAGCCTGTACTCGGTGGGCGTGAGATGGATCTCATCTCCCGCGCGATACACCCGCCGGCGGACCAGGTCCACCCGCACCTGGCCCGCCTCGAATACCGGCGCCTCCGGCGCGTCGGCCGGCCGCGACGCGTGGCGCAGCGCCACCCGCATCCGCGCCAGCAGCTCGGGCACGCCGAACGGCTTGGTGAGATAGTCGTCGGCGCCGAGGTCGAGTGCCGCGACCTTGTCCTGCTCGCGGCCGCGGGCGGAGATGACGATGATCGGCGCCCGCGTGCTCCGGCGAAGCCGGGGTGCCACGTCGAGCCCGTCGCCGTCGGGGAGGCCGAGATCGAGCAGGATCACGTCCGGATTGCGTCCGGCCGCCTGGGCGAGACCTTCCCGCGCTGTGGCGGCCTCGATGACGCGCCAGGCATGGGCGCGGAGCGCGGTGCGGAGGAAGCGCCGCATCGACACGTCGTCCTCGATGAGCAGGACCACCGCCGGTGCAGGCGTCATCGGGTCACGCGTCCGCCGCGTCGGCGGGCACGGGCTCGGGCGGGCCGCCGTCGAGCGGCAGGGTGAACCGGAATGCCGTGCCGCCGCCGGCACGCGGCTCGGCCCAGATCCGGCCGCCGTGCGCGGTCACGATGCCGCGGCAGATCGTGAGCCCGAGGCCGGCGCCGCCGCCGGCACTTCCGCCCGACGTGGCGCCCGCGCGGTAGAACTTCCGGAACACCAGCTCCTTGTCTTCCGCGGGCAGACCCGGGCCGCGGTCGGCGACCTCGACCACGACGGCACCCGCGTCCTGCCACGCGGTGACGTCGAGCGGCGTGCCGGGCGGGGTGTACCGGGCGGCGTTCTCCAGCAGGTTGACGAAGACCTGCTCGACCAGCACCTCGTCGATCGGCACGAGCGGAAGGTCGGGGGGCAGGTGGATCTCGACCGGATGCGACCGGAGCCCCTCCTCGAGCCGGATGAGGGTGACGCCAAGGACCTCCTCGATCGGCTGCCACGATTTCTTCACCGCCAGGCTGCCGGTCTCGACCCGGACCATGTCGAGCAGGTTGGATACCAGCCGGGTCATGCGGCGGGACTCCTCGACAATGGTGTCGGCCAGCTCCCGGCGCGCCTCGAGGGAGAGCCCGCCGGCCTCTTCCGGCAGACCGCTGGCGAGCAGGCTGCTGGCGGCACCCTCGATGGTGCCGAGCGGCGTGCGCAGATCATGCGAGAGCGAGCTCAGGAGCGAGGTGCGCAGTCGCTCCGCCTCGACCTCCGCCCGCGCCGCCTCGTGCTGCTCGTGCAGGGCCACGCGCTCCAGCACGACGGCCATGTGGCCGGCGAGCGCCTCCGCGGTCTGCGCCTCCTCGGCCAAGAGCGCGCGATCGGCCGGCTGCGGCAGGAGCGCGACGACCCCGAACCGGCGGCCGCCGCTGCGGACCGGGCACAGCAGCGCCTCCGCTTCGCCGCAGTGGGCGGTCCCAAGGCCGCCCACCTTTCCAGACTGATGCACCCACGCGGCGGCGACTCTCACCGGAATGCTCTCGAACACGCCGTCGCTGGGCCAGCTCGGCTCGGCGGAGCCGGCGAGATCCGATTCCGGCAGGACGAACCGCGCCGCGCCGCCGCCGGCCCGCCCGATGTGACTCTCGGCGATGCTCACGACCTCCGCCTGGGTCGCCGCGCCGGCCAGCTCCTGGTCCAGCTCGTAGAGTGCCGCGGTGCGGCGCTGCCGCTCGGAGGCCTCCCGGGCCTGCTCGCGGATGCGCCCGGTCAGGCCGGTCATCAGCAGCGCCACCACGAACATGACGCCGAAGGTGAACAGGTAATCGGCATCGTGTACGTCGAGCGTGTAGTACGGCGGCACGAAGACGTAGTCGAACGCGGCGATCGCGAGCACGCAGGCGAGGAGCGCCGGCCCCCGGCGCGACAGGGTCGCGACCGCGACGACGGCGAGGAGGTAGAGCATCGCCACGTCGATGGTGTTGATCCGTCCGCGGAAGGGCAGGGCCAGCGCCGTGGCGAGGGCGAGGATGGCGGCCGCGCGCGCGTATTCCCTGGTGCTCTCCACGTGCCCTCCCGGGTGCCGCGAGCTTTCGAGATCCCGCTGCGCTCAAGCTACCGACGTGCCGCATCAAGATGGTATCAGGATCGGCCCGCGAAGGCTTCCCGCCGGCCCGTTTCCGTCCACTCTTCTCCCATGCTCGAGACCCCCGACGCTCCTCCCCCCGACGTTACCCTCGGCCGCCGCTTCCGTCGGGCGGTGGTTGGGAAGCCGCGCGACCTGCACGACCAGCGGCTGTTCCACCGGCTCGCGCTGGTCCCGTTTCTCGCCTGGGTGGGACTGGGCGCGGACGGGCTCTCGTCATCGGCCTACGGTCCCGAAGAGGCGTTCCGCACGCTGGGCGAACACGGCTATCTCGCCATCGGGCTGGCGGCGCTCATGGCGGCCACGGTCCTGCTCATCTCCGCCGCGTACCGGCGGATCATCGAGGAATTCCCCAGCGGCGGCGGCGGCTACGTCGTGGCCACCAAGCTGCTCGGCGAGCGGGCCGGCCTGGTCTCCGGCTCGGCGCTCCTGGTGGACTACGTGCTGACCATCACGACGTCGCTGGCCGCGGCGGGCGACGCGCTCTTCAGCTTCCTGCCGCCGGCGTGGCACGGGGCGCGATTGCCGGTGGAGATCGGGCTCACGCTGCTCCTCACGGCCCTCAACATCCGCGGCGTCCGCGAGTCGGTGCTGGTGCTGCTCCCGATCTTCCTGCTGTTCCTCGTCACCCACGCGCTCGTGATCGGTGCCGGCCTCGTGGGGCAACTGCCCGTCATGGCGAACACCATCGAGTCGGCGCGGATCGGATACCAGAACGGCCTCGCCACGCTGGGGGCCGGCGGCCTGGCGCTGGTGTTCATGCGGGCCTACTCCCTCGGAGGGGGGACGTACACCGGGATCGAAGCCGTGTCCAACGGGCTCCCGATCATGCGCGAGCCGCGCGTCCAGACCGGGAAGCGGACCATGCTCTACATGGCGGCCTCGCTCGCCTTCACCGCGTCGGGGCTGCTCCTGTGCTACCTGCTCTGGCACGTGCAGCCGGTGCCGGGACGGACCATGAACGCGGTGCTGATCGGGCGCATCGTCGAGGGGGTGCCCCTGGGCGGCGCCTTCCTGGTGGTGGCGCTGTTCGCCGAGGCGATGCTGCTGGTGGTAGCCGCGCAGGCGGGGTTTCTCGACGGCCCGCGGGTGCTGGCCAACATGGCGGTGGATTCGTGGGTGCCGCACCGGTTCGCCACGCTTTCGGAACGGCTCACGACCGGAAACGGCATTCTCCTCATGGGCGGCGCCGCGCTGGCCGCGCTGCTCTACACCCGTGGCGAGGTGAGCCACCTGATCGTGATGTACAGCATCAACGTGTTCGTGACCTTCTCACTGTCCATGTTCGCGATGCTGCGGTTCTGGGTCCGGCGTCGTGGCCAGCGCCCCGAGTGGAAGACGCGCCTGGTGCTGTTCGCCGCCGGGTTCGGGCTGTGCGTGACGATTCTCGCGGTCACGGTGTTCGAGAAGTTCGGGGAAGGAGGCTGGGTCACGATCGTGGTGACGGCGCTGCTCATCGGGCTTTGCGCGCTCGTGCGCGGCCACTACCGCGCGGCCGGTGCCAAGGTGGACCGGCTGTACCGCGACCTGGGCAGCCTGCCCGACGCGTGTGCCCGGCCCGAGCCGGCCGCGGCGACGACGGTCGATCCGGGCGCCCCGACCGCGGCGGTGCTGGTCAGCTCCTTCGGCGGCGTCGGGATTCACACCGTGCTCAACGTCTTCCGCGCCTTTCCCGGCCACTTCACCAACCTGGTCTTCGTGTCGGTCGGTGTGCTCGATTCGGGCGAGTTCAAGGGGGAGCACGCCGTCGCGAGCCTGCAGCAGCGCACCGAGCAGATGCTCGGCCAGTACCTCGCCCTCGCCGCCAGGCTCGGCGTGCCCGCCACCTCCCGCATGGCGCTCGGCACCGACGTCGTGGCCGAGGCGCGGACGCTCTGCCTCGAGGTGGCGCGGGAGTTCCCACGGACGACGTTCTTCGCGGGGAAAGTGATCTTCCAGCGGGAGCGCTGGTGGCACGGGCTGCTGCACAACGAGACCGCGCTGGCGCTCCAGCAGCGGCTGCAGTGGGCGGGGAAGACGATGGTGACGCTGCCAATCCGGGTACAGGAGGCGGGCTGACGAGGTGGGGGCGCCAGGGAACCGATCCGCCGCCGAGAGCGTATCATACGGGTACACCCGTTCTCTTTGCGCCGGAGCCGTCATGCTGATCAACCGCCCTCCCGACATCCCGACCTCCGAGATCACGGAGGAGTCCCTCTACACCACCCGGCGCGAGTTCCTGCTGGCCGCCGGGTTCGGCGCGGCCGCGGTCGGTGGCCTGCTGCCGTTCTCCAGGACAGCCCTCCCCTGGGGCCGCGGCCCGGACGACGACAAGCTCACACCGTTCGAGGACATCGCCGGCTACAACAACTTCTACGAGTTCGGCACCGGCAAGGACGACCCCGCGCGAAACGCGGGCACCCTCCGCACTCGGCCCTGGAAGGTCGAGATCGCCGGTGAGGTGGCAACGCCGGCCGCGTACGACCTGGACGACCTGCTCCGGGGGCTCACGCCCGAGGAGCACGTCTATCGCCACCGCTGCGTCGAGGCCTGGTCCATGGTGGTGCCCTGGCTCGGGATTCCGCTTGGCCGGCTGATCGACCGGCTGGAGCCGACGAGCCGCGCCAAGTACGTGGAGTTCACCACGCTCTTCGATCCCGCCCAGATGCCGGGCCAGCAGCGCGGCATCCTCGACTGGCCCTACGTCGAGGCGCTCCGCATGGACGAAGCGCGGCACCCGCTCACGCTCCTGGTGACGGGACTCTACGGCAAGCCGCTGCCCAACCAGAACGGCGCGCCGCTCCGGCTGGTGGTGCCGTGGAAGTACGGATTCAAGGGCGGGAAGTCCATCGTGCGGATCCGGCTCCTCGAGCGGCAGCCGGCCACGACCTGGAACATCGCCGCGCCGGACGAGTACGGGTTCTACGCCAACGTGAACCCGGAGGTGGACCACCCGCGCTGGAGCCAGGCGCGCGAGCGCCGGATCGGCGAGTTCTTCAAGCGGAAGACGCTCCCCTTCAACGGCTACGCCCCACAGGTGGCTTCCCTGTACGCGGGGCTGGACCTGCGGAAGAACTTCTGAGCCGCCGGTGACCCGCCTCGCCCTGGTGACCAGAGTGGTCAAGCCGCTGCTGTATCTGGCGGCGACGCTGCCGTGCGCCTGGATCGTCTTTGCACTGGCCACGGGCCGGGTGGAGGGCGACCAGGTCAAGTACATCCAGCACGTGACCGGGACGACGGTGCTGGTGACGCTCTTCCTTACCCTGTCCGTGACTCCGCTCCGGCGGGCCACCGGGTGGAACGAGATCATCCGCACGCGCCGGCTGATCGGGCTCACCGCGTTCTGGTACGCGCTGCTCCACTTCGTTTCCTATGTCGTGTTCGACCAGTCCCTCTCCCTGGCCGACATCGCCGACGACGTGGCGAAGCATCCCTGGGTGCTCGTCGGCTTCGCCTCGTTCCTGCTGCTCGTGCCGCTCGCCGTCACCTCTACCAACGGCTGGATCCGCCGGCTGGGCGGCAAACGCTGGCAGCGGCTGCACATGCTGATCTACCCGGCCGCGGTGGGCGGCGTGCTGCACTACTTCTGGCTGGTGAAGAAGGACGTGCGGACGCCGCTCTGGTTCGCCGGCGTGCTGGCGTTGGTGTTCGCCGCCCGGCTGTGGGCGGCGCGCGCCCGCGGGCGGCGACCCGCCCGTGCACAGGGTCGCCGACGCGAGTCCTCCCCTTTGATCCGGGCCGGCGAGGACGTAGCTTGAGCCCCATGCCGGGCTCCCTGCGCCGTTCGCGAATCGTCGCGCTGCTGCTCCTGCTCCTCACCCCCGGGCTCGGCGGGTGGGTGGTGCAGGCGGCGCACCCGTGCCCGGCCGCGGCCGCCGTGGGTCACGCCGCCCATGGCCAAGCCCATCACGACGCTCCGGCGGATGGCGAGCACGACGGACACTGCCGCTGCATCGGCTCGTGCCACGCGGCCCAGGCGGTTCAGGCCGCCGACGCACCCACGTTCGACGTGGTGCCCGTCGCGTACCATCCCACACCTCACCGTCCCGACGGCGCGCTCCTCCTGCCCGCAGGCCGTCCACCCCAGCTCCTTCCACCCGCCACCGCCCCTCCCGTCCTGTCCTGAGCTTCAGTCACAACTGACGCAGACCGGACTTGCGGGCGCGCACGGCGACCCGCCCTCCGGTCATGGACCTCGAGGACGGGACGGACCACATGCTCCAATCTCTCCGGCGCGCCTCACGCGCCTCGATCCGGCTGCTCGCCATCGGCGGGCTCGCCGCGGCACCGGTGCAGGCGCAGGAATCCGGGACCATCACCGGTGTCGTCCGCTCGGCGCTCACCGACTCCGCGCTTGGCGGCGCGCTGGTGTCGCTCGACGGGAGCGGGACCAACATCCAGGCGGACGCCGAGGGACGGTTCCGCATCGCCCAGGCGCCGAGCGGCCGCCAGCGGCTCGTCGCCAAGTACATCGGCCACGAGCCGGCCCGGCTCGAGGTGAACGTCCGGCCCGGCGCCGAGACCGTGGTGGAGGTCCGGCTCGAGCCGGCGGCTACCGAGCTCGCGGAGCTCACGGTCATCGGCACCCGTGAGGATCGGGACGAGCGCCGCGCCGGACTCGACCGCGTGCCGGGCAGCGTCGCCCTGGTGGAATCGCGGGAGATCCGCGCCACCCGGCAGGCCAACCTCAAGGATGCGCTCGGCTTCACGCCCGGGGTCTACATCCAGCCGCGGTTCGGCGCGGCGGAGGAGAGCCAGATCTCCATCCGCGGCTCGGGCCTGCGCAACAACTTCCACGCGCGCGGCGTCAACCTGCTGGTGAACGGCATGCCGTACCGGAACGCGGACGGCTTCACCGACTTCGAGTCGCTGGAGCTGCTCAACACGGAAAGCATCGAGGTCTACAAGGGCGGGAACGCGCTCCGCTACGGCGGCTCGACGCTGGGCGGCGCCATCAACCTGGAGACGCGGACCGGCTACACCGCCTCGCCCATCGGCGTGACCACCGAAGGCGGGAGCTACGGGTTTCTCAAGAGCCAGCTCTCGTCGGGCGGGACGGCGGGAAAGCTCGACTGGTACGGCAGCCTCGGCCGCACCACGCTGGACGGCTACCGCGACTGGGCCCGGCAGGGGCGCACCCGGGGCAACGCGCACCTGGGCTACGTGCTCTCGCCCTCGACCGACGTCCGGGCGTTCTACTTCTTTGCCCGGGTGAGCGAGCAGCTCCCCGGCGCGCTCTCCGCCGGCGAGCTGGGAAACACACCCACCGCCGCCGATCCCGAGAACCGCGCCGGACACTGGGGCCGGAACTACGACCTGCACCACGTCGGCGTGCAGCTCCGCTCGCAGATCGGCCCCAACCAGCGGCTCGAGATCAGCCCGTACGCGCAGTTCCGCGACATCGACCACCCGATCTTCCAGGTGATCAACCAGCAGAGCCGCGACTGGGGGGCCGAGGTGCGATACGAGAGCTCGGCGCCGCTGCTGGGGCGGACCAACCGGCTCACGCTGGGATTTCAGCCGGCGTGGCTCGACATGGACAACCGGCAGTTCGAGAACCTGGCCGGCGCTCACGGCGCACTGCGGAAGGACCAGAACGACCAGGCCGCCGGGCTCGCGCTCTACGGCGAGAACTCGCTGGCGCTGACCCCGCGCCTCACCGCCGTCCTCGGCGTGCGCTTCGACCACGCCATCCGGAAGAGCCGCGATTTCTTTCTCGCCGACGGCGACCAGACCGACCGCCGCGTCTTCGATGCGCTGCTCCCGAAGATCGGGATGCTCTACGCGCTGCCGTCGCTCGCGGGCCAGCTCTACGCCAACGTGAGCCGCTCCTTCGAGCCGCCGCTGCTGCTCGAGCTCAACAGCCTGACGGTGCCCGGGTTCATTGACCTGCGCGGTCAGGGCGCCTGGCAGATGGAGCTCGGCGTGCGCGGGGCCGGCCGCGGCGTCCGGTGGGACGTCGCCGCCTATGACGTCGAGTTGAACGACGAGATCCTCAACCTCAACGTGCAGCCGTTCCCCGGCGCGCCGTTTACCGTCCCCACCTACCGGAACGCGCCGCGCACCCGGCACTACGGACTCGAGACCGGCGCGGAGGCCGACCTGCCGTTCGGGACCGCGCGGGTCGCCTACACCTTTGCGCGCTATCGGTTCGTGGAGGATCCGCTCTATGACGGCAACGAGATCCCCGGCGCGCCCCGCCACCATGTGCAGGCGCAGTTCCGCTATCAGCATCCGTCCGGCTTCGCGCTCACGCCGAGCGTCGAGTGGGTGCCGAGCGGGTACTTCGTCGACAGTGCGAACGACGCGCGGAACGACGGCTGGGCCACGATTGGCCTCCGGGCGGAGTGGGCGTTCGATCGCCTGGGCCTCACGACCTTCGCGGGGGGACAGAACCTGGCCGATGCCCGCTACGCGGCGTCGGTGCAGGTGGACAACGCCGCCGGCCGCTCGTACGAGCCGGCGGACGGGCGTTCCTTCTATGTGGGGCTCCAATGGGCACGCTGATGCCACTCGCCGTTGGCCGCCGGCGCATCCCGACGCTCGCGGCGCTGCTCGCCGCGCTTCTCGCGGCGCTGGCCGCCGCCGGCTGCGGAGGCGAGGCACCCGTCGCCGAGCGGCTGCCCGGTCTGCCGAGCGCAGGTGGGTCGTCGTCCGCCGATCCATCGCTCGCCGCCGACCCCGCCACCGGCGAGCTGCTCCTCACCTGGCTCGGCGGCGACGGCGCGGGGTGGCACCTTTACTTTTCGCGCTCGCGCGACCGGGGCGACCACTGGGGGCCGGCGGTGCGCGTCACGGCCGACACGAGCGAGGTGCACCCGCATGGCGAGGCGTCGCCCCGGCTGATCGCGGGTCCGGGCGGGCGGCTCGCGGTGGTCTGGCCGCGCGACGTGCCGGTGTCGACGCGCCGCTGGCCCGCGAGCGCCATCCGCATCGCGCGCTCGCTCGACGGCGGGCGCACCTGGCTTCCGCCGCTCACGATCAACGACGACACCACCGCGGCGCCGGTCGGGCACAACTTCCAGGGCGCCGCGTGGGCGGGCGACTCGGGACTGGTGGCCGCGTGGCTAGACGAGCGGACGTCGGCGCGGCCGGTGGGGCATCACCACGATCCGTCCGCCACCGCGCAGGACTCCACCACGGAAGCGGACGCGATGGTGTACCTCGCCGCCTCGCCCGATTTCGGTGCGACCTGGCGTGCCAACACGCCGGTGTGGGGCGGCGCCTGCCCGTGCTGCCGGATCGCGCTGGCGCGCGGGCGGGACGGCTCCGTCGTGGCGGCCTGGCGGCAGCACTTCCGCGGCAACGTGCGCGACATAGTGACCGCCCCGATCGCCCCCGCGCCGGGCGAGCCCGTGCGGGTGCACGAGGACGGCTGGGTCTATCCCGGCTGCCCGCACAACGGCCCGGGCCTGAGCGTCGGAGCTGACGGCAGGCGGCATGTGGTGTGGTACACCGGGGCGGAGGGGCGCGCGGGACTCTACTACGCCCAGGCGGGGAACACGGGCCCGGCGGTGGCAGTCCCGCTTGTCACGGGGAAGTCAGTCCTGAGCGTGCATGGCGCCGTGGCGGCGCTCTCCGGCGGGGATGCCGTGGCGGCCTACGATGCGACGGTGGAAGGCGGGCGCGCGATCGCCGTGGCCTGGCTGCCGGCCGGAGGAGAAAAGCCACGGCGGACGGCGATCCCCGGCGGCAAGGGCGGGGTGTATCCCCAGATCGTCGCCGCCGGAGCGGACCTCGCGCTGGTGGCCTGGACGGCGGACAGCGACGGGCGGAGCGAGGTGCGCCTGGCCCGAGTCGCGCTGCCCCGGGCCCGGCACTGATGGCTTCGCACAGGCTGCTCGGCGAGCACCGGTCATCCTGAGCGAAGGATGACACACTCATCAAGCCTCACTCCGCGCCCTGCACCAGCAGCGGCCTGGCGTGCACTGCGAAATCCGCCGTCCCGATGCCGAGCTGTCCCCACCGGTTGCTGCCCCAGCAGTACGCCACCGCCTGCTGCGTGATACCGCAGGTGTGAAGCGAACCGGCGGTGAGCTGAACGAAGACGTGCCCGCCCTTGACCACTACCGGTGTCAGCCGGGTGACGCTCGAGCCATCGCCGAGCTGGCCGAGGTCGTTCTGTCCCCAGCAGTACGACGCGCCGGTCGTCGACTCGCCGCACGCGTGGCCGCCGCCGCTCGTGACCCGTTCGAAGCTGAGGTGCCCGGCAACCGCCCGGGGCGTGAAGCGCGGAAGGGTTTTGCCATCCCCGATGGCGCCCGTGCCCCAGCAGAAGGCCCGGTCACCCGGCGTGACGGCGCAGGTATTCTGGTATCCCGCGTCGATCTGAGTGAACGCGTGGCCGCCCGCCACGGCCGAAGGCGTCCAGTGGTCCTGCCGCTCCGAGCCGTCGCCCAACTGGCCCTCGTTGTCGGAACCCCAGCAGTACGCCAGGGACGTCGTCGTCACGGCGCAAGTATGGAACGCTCCGAGGGTGATCTCCCGGAACGCGCGCCCGCCGGACACTGCCGCCGGAGTCAGCCGCGCCGTCGTGGTGCCGTCGCCGAGCTGGCCGTGGTCGTTGACGCCCCAGCAGTAGGCGCGCCGCGCCGGGTCGGTCAGGCCGCAGGTCCAATGGGAGCCGGCCTCGACCGTGCGGAAGCGCAGCCCGCCCGACACCGGCGCGGGCGTGAAGTGGCTCTGGGTCGTTCCGTCGCCCAACGCGCCGGCCAGATTGAAACCCCAGCAATAGACCTGAGAGTCCGTCGTCACACCGCAACTGTGCGACTGCCCCGCGCTCACCTGCCGGAACGCGAGATCGCCGGCCACGGGAGTGGGGGTGGTGCGATCGGTGGCGCTCCCATCGCCCAGCTGGCCGCCGGCGTTGAGGCCCCAGCAGTACGCGCGGCCGGCGGCCGTGATGCCGCAGGTGTGACTCCCGAACGTGCTCAGCTGGGTGAAGGCCGGGGCGGCGGCAGCCGCGACGGCGAGCGCCGGCTCGGCCGCGGGCGACAAGGGCGTGGCGCCGTCGTCGCGGCAGCCCGCCGCGAGCGCGCCGCCGCCGAGCGCGAGCAGCGGGGTAAGGGCCCGGCGCAGAGTGAGTGCATGCATGGTCGTCACCTTTCGAAGTCGGGAGCAGGGCCCCGGAAACGGCTGCCATGGCGCGCTGTCCGGCGCCGGTCGAAGATGCACGGTGGGAAGGCGCCGTCAAGCGGATTTCAAGTCGGCGCCACCGGCCGCGCGCGAGTTGCGCAAGCCGAGACCCACCACTAGCTTCCCGCCCCGATGCCCTCCCGCTCCCCACTCCTCGACGAGCGCGCGCTCGGCCGCACCCTGGTGCGCATGGCCACCGAAATCGTCGAGCGGGGACGCGGCACCGACGACCTCGTGCTGGTCGGCATCCAGCGCCGGGGGGTGGAGCTGGCCGACCGGCTCAAGCGCCTCATCGATCAGGCCGAAGGCTCGAACGTCCCCACCGGCAAGCTCGACATCACCCTCTATCGCGACGACCTTCAGACCATCGGCCCACGCCCCGTCGTAGGCGAGACCCGGCTGCCCAACCTGGATGGCCGGACGGTCGTGATCGTGGACGACGTGCTCTACACCGGCCGGACCGTTCGCGCGGCGCTCGACGAGTGCGCCGACTTCGGCCGCCCGCGCCGGATCCTCCTCTGCGTGCTCGTGGACCGGGGCGGCCGCGAGCTGCCGATCCAGGCGGACATCACCGGCCTCACGGTCGGCACCCGCCCGGGCGACCGGGTGGACGTCTTCGTCTCCGAGCTCGACGGCCGCGACGCGGTCGAGCTGGCGCGGACCTGACGTGGCCGCCCCGGCGCTCGGCAAGGATCTGGTCGGCCTCGAGCCGCTGAGCGCGGAGCAGATCCGCCTCATCCTGGACACCGCGGAGCCGTTCAAGGAAGTGAGCGAGCGGCCGATCAAGAAGGTGCCGGCGCTCCGCGGGAAGACGATCGTCAACCTCTTCTTCGAGGCGTCCACCCGGACGCGGATCTCGTTCGAGTTCGCCGAGAAGCGGCTGAGCGCGGACACGGTCAACGTCGCGAGCACGGGCTCCTCCGTTTCCAAGGGCGAGACCCTGGTCGACACGGCACGAAATCTCGAAGCCATGCGGATCGACATGGTCGTCATCCGCCACGGATCGTCCGGCGCCGCGCAGTTCCTCGGCCACCGCATCCGCTCCAACGTCATCAACGCGGGCGACGGCAAGCACGAGCATCCCACCCAGGGCCTGCTCGATATCCTGACGCTGCGCGACCGCTTCGGGAAGATCGAGGGGCTCAAGGTCGCCATCTGCGGCGACATCCTTCACAGCCGGGTCGCCCGAAGCAACATCTGGGGGCTGACCAAGCTGGGCGCCGAGGTGGCGGTGTGCGGACCGGCGACACTGCTGCCGCGCAACGTGCACGAGCTCGGCGTCACCGTCCTCCCGCGGATCGAGGACGCGATTCAGTGGGCCGACGCCCTCAACGTCCTCAGGCTCCAGCTCGAGCGCATGCACGCGGGCTTCCTCCCCTCGCTCCGGGAGTACAACCGCGTGTTCGGCGTTACCACCGAGCGCCTGGCGAAGGCGCCGAAAGACCTGCTCATCCTGCACCCGGGCCCGATGAACCGCGGCGTCGAGATCGACAGCGACGTGGCCGACGGCCCCCACAGCGTGATCCTGCCGCAGGTGACCAACGGCGTCGCCGTCCGCATGGCGGTGCTCTACCTGCTGGCCGGCGGGTCGCCCGACTGGACGCAGCAGACGGGCGGGGTCGACTGACCATGCGGCCGATCCTGATCCGCGGCGGCCGGGTGATCGACCCGTCGCGCAATACCGACGAGGTCTCGGACCTGCTGCTTCAGGAGGGGAAGGTGGAGGCCGTGGGCCGGGATCTCGGCACGCCCGACGAGGCGGAGCTGGTGGATGCGGCCGGCAAGGTGGTGGCGCCCGGCCTGATCGATCTCCACGTGCACCTGCGCGAGCCTGGCCAGGAAGACCTGGAGACGGTGGCCAGTGGCGCCATGGCCGCCGCCGCGGGCGGGTTCTCCGCCGTGTGCGCCATGCCGAACACCGATCCCGTCACCGATAACCAGGCGGCCGTGGGCTTCATCGTGAGCCAGGCGCAGCGCGCGGGGGCGGCGCGGGTCTATCCCATCGGCGCCATCTCGCTGGGCCAGAAGGGGCAGCAGCTCGCCGAGTTCGGCGAGCTGGTCGGCGCGGGCGCCGTGGCCGTGAGCGACGACGGCAAGCCGGTGGTCTCGAGCCACCTCATGCGGACGGCGCTCGAGTATGCCCGCACGTTCGGCATCCCCGTGGCCGACCACTGCGAGGACCCGACGCTCGCCGCCGGCGGCGCGATGCACGAGGGGCTGGTTTCCACCCGGCTCGGCCTCAAGGGGGTGCCCGCGGCCGCGGAGGAGATCATGGTGGCCCGGGACATCCTCCTGGCCGAGCTCACCGGCGGGCACGTGCACCTGTGCCACATGTCCACCCGCGGCTCGGTGGAGCTGATCCGGCAGGCCAAGGCGAAGGGGCTCCGGGTGACGTCGGAGGCGTGCCCGCACCACTTCACGCTGACCCACGAGGCGTGCGAGGGCTACAACACCAACGCCAAGATGAACCCGCCGCTCCGCGAGCTCGAGGACCGGGAGGCCATCCGACAGGCGCTCCGCGACGGGACGATCGACGTCATCTGCACCGACCACGCGCCCCATCATTACGACGCCAAGGAGCGCGAGTTCGACGACGCGCCCAACGGGATCATCGGGCTGGAGACCGCGCTGGGCCTGGCGCTCACCGAGCTGGTCGAGGGCGGGCTGATGGACCTGCCCACGTTGGTGACCCGCATGAGCACCATGCCCGCCCGCGTGTTCAACCTGCCGGGCGGCACCCTGGCGCCGGGCTCGGCGGCGGACGTCGTGGTGATCGATCCCGCCGCGCGCTGGGTCGTGGACCCCAACGTCTTCTACTCCAAGAGCCGCAACACGCCGTTCGCCGGCCGGGAGCTCCGCGGCCGGGCGGACCTGACCGTCGTGCGGGGGCAGGTGGTGTTCCGCCGCGGCGCGGACTCGGAATCGCGGACTCCCGCCGGGGCGGCACCGAATTAGATTTGCACGGTCCGGACACCCCCTGACCGTCCCAGAAGAACGACCTCGAGCCGTCGAGAGGACCACCTCGTCATGGCCAAACCGACGCCGGATACCGACACGACGATCGAAGCCCTCCTCCAGCAGCGGGCGCAGTACGAGCAGTGGCTCGCCCGGCTCGATTCCGCGGGCGACAAGGCGCCGCCGGCCGTCCGTGCCCGTGTCCGCGGCGACTACGAGTCGCGGCTTCGCGGCGTCATCGACGAGTTGCGCGGGCACGCGGCCACGATCAGCGAGGAGCTCGAGCGCCACAAGCGGACGCAGAGCGGACTCGACCAGGACCGCCGGCAGGCGGAGGAAGCGCTGGCCGAGGCCGAGGTCCGTCACGCCGTAGGCGAGTACTCCGAGGACGAGTGGCGTCGGATCAGCGAGCAGAGCAACGATCGGCTGAGCGGGCTGCGGGTCGAGCTGCGTGGGGTGGGCGAGGAGATCGCCCGGCTGGCCGAAGTCCAGGGGCTGATCGGCGGTGCCCCGAGGCGGCCGGAGCCGGCCCCAGCCCCGGCGCCCCCACCTCCACCGCCGGCGGCCGCCGCACCTGAGCCGGAACCCGAGGAGGAGCCGGAACCCGAGCCCGCGCCCCCACCCCCGCCGCGCGCCGCACCGGCTCCGGCCGCGGCGGCCCCGGCCGCAGCAGCGCCGGCGGCGCGGGCGGCGCCGCGGCAGGCGCCCGCGCGGGAGCCCGAGGTGTCGCACGCGGCGCCGCCCGGAGACGAGCTCGCGTTCCTCAAGTCGGTGGCGGATGAGGAGCGGAAGCCCGCACCCGCCGCGACCCGGCGTGGCAGCAATCCCGGAAGCTCCGGCGCGAGCCGGGCCGCCGAGGCACCGGCGGCGGCCAAGCCGGGGGCGCCGGGCGTGGCCAAGACGCTCAAGTGCGGCGAGTGCGGCACGCTCAATCGGCCGACGGAGTGGTACTGCGAGCGCTGCGGGGCCGAGCTGGCGGGGATCTGAAATCAGGCGGCCGGAGGGATGATGCCGGATACAAAAGGGCCCCGCGCGATGCGGGGCCCTTGGCGCGTGCCCGCGCGCCGCGTGCCGGCGCCTACTTGGCGGCGACGGCCTTGACCAGCCTGGCGAGCCGGCTCTTCTGTCGCGCGGCGGCGTTCGGGTGGATCAGGCGCTTCCGGCCGGAGCGGTCGATGAGCTGAACGGCTTCGGCATAGGCCGCCTGCGCGTCGGGCCCGGAGGCGGTGCGCACCTTCTTGATGGCCGTGCGCAGCTCGCTTCGCTGGGTGCGATTGAGCGTCGCATGGGTCTTGGCCTGGCGCATACGCTTCTTGGCGGACTTGATTCGCGGCACGACGACCTCGGTGATGAGCGGCGGAAGCTTCCGCGCCGGAGCACTGCCGGCGGATGAGCCGCGAAACATAGGGCGCGGTCGCCGCAAGGTCAAGCGGCACGCCGCTTTGACTTGACTCCGGCGGGTGCTTAACCTTCCGCCTTCCCGACCGACAGGACGTATCCCTGGAAGCCCAGCTCAGCGACTTCATCCTCGCGCTCCCGATGTTGGTCTTCGCGATGGTGGCGCACGAGTATGCCCACGCCGTCGTCGCGCTCCAGCAGGGCGACGACACCGCCTACGTGCTCGGGCGCGTGACGCTGAATCCGCTGCCGCACATCGATCCCTTCATGAGTCTGCTGCTGCCGGCGCTGCTCTGGTTCGCGTCCAGCGGGCAGTTCACCTTCGGCGGCGCCAAGCCGGTGCCGGTCAACTCGCGGAAGTTCCGGCACTACACGCGCGGGGACATTCTCGTCTCCGCGGCGGGGGTCACGACCAACTTCCTGCTGGCGCTGGTGTGGGCGTTCGTGTTCATCCTGCTGGGTCTGCTCGCGCGCTCGCTGCCCGATATGGGGCCGATGCTCGCCACGGCCCAACGCATGATGGTGCATGGCATCTGGCTCAACCTGCTGTTGTGCTTCTTCAATCTGATCCCGATCCCGCCGCTGGATGGGTCGCATCTACTCTATCACGCGCTGCCCGCCAGGGCCGGGAGCTGGTATCGCGGGCTGCAGCGCTTCGGGTACCTCCCGCTTTTCCTGCTGCTGTTCGTCTTCCGCGGCACCATGGCGATGCTGCTCACCCCGGTCATCGTGATGATGCGGCTGCTGGGCGGCTGGATCGCCCCGTACCAGATCGGCTCGCTGCTCGCGGGCCTGCCGCCCGGATGACCGCGCCCGAGGCCCCCACCACCGCGCTCGGCGCCGGCCCCGGCTTCGTCGTCCAGCTCGATGCGTTCTCCGGCCCGCTCGATCTGCTGCTCCACCTGCTCCGCGAGGAGCAGCTCGAGATCGCGGACATCCCGATCGCCCGGATCGCCGACCAGTTCCTCCAGGCCATCCACGAGCTCGGCCTCAACCAGGCGGCCGACTACCTCGACATGGCCAGCCGGCTCGTGCGCCTCAAGGCGCAGATGCTGCTGCCCCGCGGCACGGAGGAGGACGGCTGGGAGGATCCCCGCGCCGAGCTGGTGCGCCGGCTGCTCGAGTACCAGCAGATCCGGGAGATCGCCGTCTGGATGGGCCGCTCGGCGGAGCGGCGGGCCGAGCGGTTCGCACGCGGCTATCTGCCGCCGCCGCCCGCGCTCCCCCCGCCGCCGCTCACGCTCGACCTGCTGGAGATGCTGCAGGCGGTCGAGCGGGTGATCGCCGGGATCCCCTCGCCGGTGCTGCACCGCGTGGTGGCGCGCCCGCTCGACGTCGAAACCGCCACCCGCCGCATCGAGGGCCTGCTCGAGGAGCGGGAGCAGATCGGCTGGCTGGATGCGCTCGGTCCCCGGCCGACGATCGTGGACGTCCTCTCGACCCTGCTGGCGCTGCTCGAGCTGGCCAAGCGGGGCATCCTCCGACTCGTGCAACCGGCGGCCTTCCAGCCGATGGTGATCGCCCGTGACCCCGCTCGCCCAACTGCTTGAGGCGGCGCTCTTCAGCGCCGCGCGTCCGCTCACCGTCGAAGAGCTGTCCACCCTGGACCAGGACGCGACGCTCGCCGATGTGCGCGTGGCGCTCGAGCAGGTCCGCGAGCACTACGACTTCGAGCAGCACGGAGTCGAGCTGCTCGAGCTGGCGGGCGGCTACCAGATCCTGAGCCGGGCGGTGCACGCCGCCGCGATCGAGCGCGCCCACTTCTCGGTCCGGACGCCCAAGCTCACGGCCGCGGCGCTCGAGACGCTGGCCGTGATCGCCTACCGCCAGCCCGTGGGCCGCGCCGAGATCGAGGAGATCCGCGGCGTCTCCGCCGGCGGCGTGCTGCGCTCGCTGCAGGAGCGCGGGCTGATCGAGGTGGTGGGCCGGAGCGAGGCGCTCGGGCGCCCGCTGCTCTACGGCACGGCCGCGATGTTCCTCGAGCTTCTCGGGCTCCGCGACCTGGCCGACCTCCCGCGCGCCGAGGAGCTCACCATCGCACTGCAGCCCCACCGGCCGGACGCCGGGGGTGAGGACGACGCCGCGGCGTACGTCGAGGCCGAGTCGTGAGCGAGATGCGGCTGCAGCGCGCGCTGGCGCGCGCGGGGGTCGCCTCGCGGCGGGCGGCGGAGACGCTGATCACCGACGGCAAGGTACGGGTGGACGGCAAGCCCGCGACGCTCGGCATGAAGGTGGACCCCGCCACCCAGAAGATCACCGTACGCGGGCGGGCGGTGCGGCTGCAGGAGCGGCGCTGGCTCGCGTTCCACAAGCCGCTCGGCGTCGTCACCACGGCGAGCGACGAGGAGGGCCGGCGCACGGTGCTCGACTTCATCCCCAACCACGCGGGGCTCACCTACGTGGGCCGGCTCGACGTCATGACCACCGGGCTTCTGCTGCTCACGACGGACGGGGAGGCGGTGCACCGGCTCACTCATCCGCGGTACCGGGTGCCGCGGCGCTACACCGCGCTGGTGCACGGGCGGCCGACGGCGGAGATCGCGCAGGCGGCGGCACAGCCGCTGGTAGTGGACGGCCGGCCCGTGGCGCCGTCCGACGTCCGCGTGCGCCCGGGCACGCAGGGGCGGAGCATCGTGGACGTCACGCTCACGGAGGGGCGGAACCGTATTGTCCGGAAGTGGGCCGAGGCGATGGGTCTCAAGGTGGACCGGCTCGCGCGGCTGGCGTACGGCCCCGTCCGCCTGGGCGATCTCCCGCCCGGCCGCTACCGGCCGCTCACGCCGAAGGAGGAGACGCAACTGTACAAGGCGATCCGGATGACAGGGGAGGAGGGATGAGGGAGGCGGCCGGGGAGCGGGTGGCCGGGGGCCGGGCTCCGCGCGGTTCCGGAACGACGGGCCAGATCCCTCGCTGCGCTCGGGATGACAGCCGCGCTCGGGATGACAGCCGCTATCTTTCGTCCGATCACCCAAGGAGCCGACCAGCGTGAGTGCCCCGAAGCTCGCCCAGACGCCGGCGGAGTCGCTGCCGGTCGAGCGCATTCTCCAGGAAGTGTCGCGTCGAATCGTGGGCCAGGACGCCATGATCGAGCGCTTGCTGGTGGGGATGCTCACCGGCGGCCACATCCTGCTCGAGGGCGTGCCGGGGCTCGCCAAGACGCTCGCGGTTCGCACGCTGGCCGAGATCATCGACGCCTCGTTTTCCCGCATCCAGTTCACCCCCGACCTGCTGCCCGCCGACGTGACGGGCACCATGATCTTCGACCAGAAGACCCAGGAGTTCCACGTCAAGCGCGGGCCGCTCTTCGCCCAGATCATCCTGGCCGACGAGATCAACCGCGCGCCCGCCAAGGTGCAGGCCGCGCTGCTCGAGGCGATGCAGGAGCACCAGGTGACGATCGGCGGGAACACCTATGTGCTCGAGGAGCCGTTCCTGGTGTTGGCCACCCAGAACCCGATCGAGAACGAAGGCACCTACCCACTGCCCGAGGCGCAACTCGACCGGTTCATGCTGAAAGTGCGGGTGGGCTACCCCAGCCGGGACGAGGAGAAGGAGGTCCTGCTCCGCATGAGCGGCGGGCGGGAGATCGCGGTCGAGCGGCTGCTCGAGCCGGCGGCGATCCTGGCCGCGCGCGCCGCCATCGCCGAGCTGTACATGGACCAGAAGGTGGTGGACTACATCGTGGACCTGGTGCGCGCCACCCGCGATCCCGGCGGCGTGGGGCTCGCCGAGCTCAAGCCGCTCATCGCGTTCGGCGGCTCGCCCCGGGCCTCGATCGCCCTGGCGCAGGCCGCGCGCGCCCACGCCTTTCTCCGCGGCCGCGCCTACGTGGTGCCCGAGGACGTCCGCGCGCTCGCCCCCGACGTGCTCCGCCATCGCATCGTGCTCACCTTCGAGGCGGAGGCCGAGGACGTGACGAGCGATGACGTGGTGAGCAAGGTAATGGGGGCGCTCAGGGTACCCTGATTGCGACGGCTGTAAGAGGTGAGAGGTAAGCGGTAAGAGGTACCAGCGCGTCCACTGTGGTTCTCGAACCTTTACCGCTTACCTCTTACCGCTTACCTCTCACCTTTCACCGCCCAAATGCCCCTCTCCCCCGAAATCCTGAAACAGGTCAAGGCCATCGAGCTCCGCACGCGGGGGCTCGTGGGCTCGCTCTTCGCCGGCGAGTACCGGTCGGTGTTCCGGGGGCAGGGCATGGAGTTCGCCGAGGTGCGCGCGTACGAGCCGGGCGATGACTTCCGCACCATCGACTGGAACGTCTCGGCGCGTCTGGCGAGCCCCTACGTCAAGACCTTTACCGAGGAGCGCGAGCTCACCCTGATGCTGCTGGTGGACCAGTCGGGCTCGACCCGCTTCGGCGAGCCGCTCACCACCCGCTTCTGCGAGCCTCTCCCCATGGCGGCGCTCGCCGTGGTGGTGGCGGGGGTTCTGGCGCTTGCCGCGGCGCGCCAGAACGACCGGGTCGGCGCGCTGCTCTTCGCTGATGAGATCGAGCGGGTCATTCCGCCCCGGAAAGGCCGCCGGCACGCGCTCCGCGTCATCCGCGATCTCGTCGCCTTCGAGCCCGCGGGCCGCCGCACCAATCTCGCCGCCAGCCTCTCCTACGCGAGCCGCTTGCTCCGGCACCGGAGCATCGTCGTGGTCCTCTCGGATTTCATCGCCGACGGATGGGAGCGGCCGCTCCGGCGGCTCGCGGCCCGACACGAAGTCGTGGCCATCACGGTGGACGATCCGCGCGAGCACGAGCTCCCCGAGTCGGGGTGGATCGAGCTGCTCGACGCCGAATCCGGCCGGCGCGCGCTGGTGGACACCGGAAGCCGCGAGGTCCGGACCCGGGTGAGCGAGCTCAATCGCCGGCGCCGGGAGGAGCGCGGCCGCGCCCTCGCCGCGGCCGGCGCCGACCAGGTCCATCTCGAGACCGGCGTTCCCTACGCCCTACCGCTGCGGCGCGCCTTTCTGCTGCGCGCGCGCCGCCTGCATCGCGGATGACGCCGTCGGTCGTCCTGCAGGCCTCACAGGGGAGCCCCACCGTCGGTGACACGATCTGGGTCGGGCGCACCGTGGCGGTCCCCCCGGGTGCCACGCTCCGCCCGGCCGACTGGGATGCGCCGGACCCGGTCGAGCGTCTGGGCGCGCCACGCGTCTCGCCCCGCGGCGATTCGACCGAGATCGCCTACCCGATCGTCGTCTGGCGGCCCGGCACGCTGACGGTCGAGCTCCCGGGCCCGCTCCTGCTGCACCCCGATGGCCGGGTCGATTCGCTTCCCGCCACTCCGGTGGCGCTCCGGATCGCGAGCGTGCTCCCGGCGGTGCCGGCCGACTCGACGCTCGCGCCCCAGCCGCGGGCGGAGTTCGTACCGCGCGCCACGGTGAGTCCGGTGCCGCTCCTCATCCTCCTCGCCGCGGCGGCGCTGCTGCTGGCGCCGCTCCACTGGTGGTGGCGCCGCCGCGGCCACCCGCGCCCGCGCCCGGTCCTGCCCACGGCACGCGCGGAGCCGCCGCTCGAGCGCTGGGCCGACGCCGGCGAGTCCCGCGCCGTGGCATCCGTAGCGGCCGCCCGGCTGCGTGCCGGGATAGCCGCGCGGATGCCGTCGGCGCACCCGGGACTCGATACCGAAGACCTGCTCCGCGCCGTCGCCGGGCGGCTCGACTGGCCGCTCACCGAACTCGGTGACCTGCTCCGCGCGCTGGACGAAGCCCGCTTCGGCCACACGGCGTTCCCCGACGCGCTCGGCCTCGCGCGCTGGGCGGACGAGCTGGCGCCGCGACTCGTGCCGGAGGCCGCGTGAGCTTTGCCCGGCCCTGGCTCCTGCTCCTCCTGCTGGGGCTGCTCGCCTGGTGGTGGCGCCGCCGCCGAGGCGACGTGCCCGCGGCCCGTTACAGCGACGTCTCCATTCCGGCGGCCGTGAGCGCCCGGCGCTGGTGGGTGGCGCTGCCGCCCATCCTCCGCGCGGTGAGCCTCGCCGCGCTGGTCCTCGCCGCCGCGGGCCCGCGCGTCGGCGGTGACACGGTCGAGCTCAAGCAGGAGGGCATCGCGATCGTGATCACGATCGACATCTCCAGCAGCATGCTCGCGGAGGACTTCGCGCCGTCGAACCGGCTGGCGGTGGCGCAGCAGCAGGCGGTGGCGTTCATCCGCGGGCGCACGGCGGACCGGATCGGCCTGGTCGCCTTCGCCGGCGAAGCGCTCACCCAGGTGCCCGTCACACTCGACTACCCGGTCATCGAGCAGGCGGTGATGGATCTCAAGATCGGGAGCCTCGAGGACGGCACCGCCATCGGCAGCGGGCTCGCGACTGCCGTCAACCGGCTGCGCCGCGCGCCCGACAAATCCAAGGTGGTCCTGCTCCTGACCGACGGCGAGAACAACAAGGGCCTCATCGATCCGCGCACCGCGGCGGCGACCGCGGCGGCGTACGGCATCCGGGTCTACACTATCGGCGTCGGCACCATCGGCGAGGCGCCGATTCCGACCGGCCGCGGCCTTGGCGGGTTCCGCTACGAGCTGCTTCCGGTCCGGATCGACGAGCCGCTGCTGCGCGAGATCGCGGCCAAGACGGGCGGGCGCTACTTTCGCGCGAAGGACAGCGAGGCGCTGAGCCGGATCTTCCGCCAGATCGACCAGCTCGAGAAGACGCCCATCCAGGTGACTCGCTACACGCGGTACGACGAAGCCACGCGGCCCCTCATCCTGCTCGGGCTGGGCGCACTCGCGCTCGAGCTCCTCCTCGGCAGCACGCTGGTGGTTCGCGTCCCATGATGTTTGACACGCCGCTTCTGTTGCTGCTCGCGCCGGTGCTCGGCCTTGCCCTGGGTTTCGCGGCGTGGCTCGGGCGCGGTCGGCGGATCCGGCTCGCTCGGCGCTGGTCGCCGGCTCTGGGCCGGCTGGCCCGCTCGCGCGGCACGTGGGCGCCGCTCGTGCTGGGACTGGTGGGGCTCGCCTCGGTGGTGGCGCTCGCCGGTCCGCGCTGGGGCCGGACGCAGATCCGGACCGAGTCCCGCGCCCTGAGCCTCGTGTTCGCCGTGGACATCAGTCGATCCATGCTCGCCGAGGACGCCGCGCCCAACCGCCTCCAGCGCGCCGTGCGCGAGGCACGCCGCCTGATCCAGGACCTCGAGGGCGACCGGCTCGGGCTCATCGCCTTTGCCGGGCGGAGCTACATCCTGTCCCCGCTCACCGTGGACGGCGGCGCCATCCGGATGTACCTCGATGCGCTGGACCCCGATCTGGCGAGCGAGGGCGGCACCAGCCTCTCGAGCGTTCTCGCGCAGGGCACCCAGCTCCTCGGCGCCACCACCGACGCGGCCGACCGGGTCCTGGTGCTCTTCACCGACGGCGAGGCGCACGACACGCTGACCGATGTCGTGCGCCAGGCCGAGGCGCTGAAGGAGGCCGGCGTACACCTGATCGTGGTGGCGGAAGGCGGCGCCTCGCCGGCCCGGATCCCGGTCCGGGACTCGGCCGGGGCGCTGGTCGAGTACAAGCGCGACGACGAAGGCACCGTCATCCAGACCCAGCGGCGGGACGACGTGCTGCACGCCGTGGTGGAAGCCGCCGAGGGCACGCTCGTTCCGGCCGAGACGGCCGACCAGGGCGGGGCGGTGCGGGACCTCGTCGCCGCGATGAAGCGGAGCCCGACCTCCGCCACCCGCACCGCGGACCTGGTGCCGCGCGCCTGGATCCCGGCGCTCGTCGCCGCGCTCCTTCTGCTCGGCTACACGCTGGCGCGGCCCGGACCGGCGCTCATCGGACTCGCCGGGGTGCTGCTGCTGGCGCGGCCGGCGGAGGCCCAGCGCCCGAGCGCCGGCGGCCGCGCCCTCGCCGCGGGCGACCCCACCCGGGCCGCGGCCGAGTTCCTCAAGGAAGCCAGCGCCGGAGGCGCGCGCGACACGGCGTTCTACAACGCCGGCACCGCGGCACTCGAGGCCGGGCGGCTCGACGTCGCGCGCGGCGCCCTGGCGCAGGCCACCAAGTCGCTCGACCCCGCGCTCCGCTACCGTGCCCTGTACAATCTTGGCCTGGCCGGGCTGCTGGCCGCGCGAGCCGACACGTCGCGGCAGGAAGAGCTGCTGGAAGACGCGATCGACCGCCTGCGGCAGGCGCTCCTGCTCCAGCCCGCGTCCGCCCGCGCCAAGTGGAATCTCGAGCTGGCCGAGCGGCGCCGACCGCCGCCGCCGCCGAGTGGGGGAGGGGGCGGAGCTCCCCCGCCGCCGAGCGGTGGCGCCCAGTCACCGGAGCAGCGGCCCGAGCAGCCGGGGCAGAAGGCGCTGAGTCAGAGCCAGGCCGAGCAGATCCTCAACTCGATGGAGCGGCGTGAGCGGGAGACCCGGGAGGAGCAGCAGCGTCGGATGCAGAGCTCGTCGGGCGGAGTGAAGGACTGGTGAGCGCACTGCTGCCGCTCCTGCTCGCGTCAGCCGTGGC